>CAZCYM010000090.1:0-3804 GCA_964502945.1 uncultured Candidatus Saccharibacteria bacterium | reverse complement strand
TTATCATCATTATCTGAAAACTGTTTCAGGGGACATTAGAGGATTGGAAACTACTGGGGCAATCTTGCCCCTTAAAAACACCGCACCTCATATATTGTATCATATATTAATAGAAAAGTCAATGGTTATCATCTCGCGGTTTTTTGCTACAATCTGACAGTGATGCAAATAGGAATTGTTGGCCTTCCAAATGTTGGGAAAAGTACCCTATTTAAGGCCCTGACAAACAAGCAGGTAGATATTCAGAATTACCCATTCACCACTATCGACCCAAATGTCGGCGTGGTTGAGGTGCCTGACGAAAGAGTTGATGCCCTGACCTTGCTTTCAAATTCTAAGAAAAAAATATATGCCACAGTCGAATTTACTGATATTGCCGGACTAGTTAAGGGCGCATCTCAAGGTGCAGGTTTGGGAAATAAATTTCTAGCTAATATCCGGGAGGTTGATGCTATTGCTCATGTAGTCAGGGTTTTTGATGATAAAAATATTACCCATGTCCACAATAAGATAGATCCGGCTGGTGATATTGAGATCATCCAAACAGAGCTTGAACTTGCCGATCTTCAAACAAAAGAAAAAAGAGAAAAAGAAAAAAAGAATAAGAGCTTACCGCCCTTGGAGTTACTGGCCAACAAAAAAATTATCTTCGTTTTAAACGTCTCTGAAACACAAATCACTCAAGGCTGGCAGCCAGACAAGAAACTATTGCAGACTATCAATGGCAGAGATTATGTTGTTCTATCATCACCTCTTGAGTTGATTATGTCAGAAGCTACCCAAGACGAAAAAAAAGAATATCTATCTGAGTTTAATATGTCTGAAAGCGGATTAGATAGATTGGTTAAAACTGGCTATAAGACCCTCGACTTACTTACTTTTCTAACAACTGGCGAAAATGAAACCCGAGCTTGGACAGCCCATATCGGTGATCTCATCCCTAAAGCTTCGCGAGCTATCCATACAGATTTTGAAAAGTTATTCATCCGAGCCGAAGTAATAAATTGGAAGACTCTTCTTGAATTAGATGGCTGGGTTGAGGCAAAATCAAAGGGCCTAGTAAAAACAGTGGGCCGTGACTATATTATCCAAGAGGGCGATGTCGTAGAAATAAAAATTTAGCGGACAAGTTGATTAGCGTGAGAGATTGCGCTTGGCCACTTGAAGTCGAGTATAGGGAACCAGAGCCATATAACGAGCAAGCTTTACAGCATTAGCAATTTTCCTCTGGTGCTTTCCGCAGATCTTATTTCTCCTTGAAGAAGCAATCTTAAACTGAGAAGTAACAAACTTCCGCAAAAACTCTTTGCTCTTATAGTCAATCCTGACATTGTCGTTGCACAAGTTACAATCCATATTAGAAAGGTAAATCTTCTTTATTTATTTTAACCTCATCTTCCTCTACTCCGGCACTTACCGGCTCATCTTCTCCAATGATAGGAATATCCGCATCTTGGATCGGCGTAGTTGATTTTCGGACATCGCTCATCGCGGGCTCGCCTGATTGTCTTTCTGAAGGGACGGGTCTTGGTTGAAATCCACCAGTTGACGAACTACCGGCGGAGCGCGGGCCCATTTGTAAACTTTCGGCCACTATTTCTGTTGTGTATCTTTTATTATTATTTTGGTCAACCCATGAGCGGGTTTGAAGCCGTCCTTCAAACATCGCTAACCCACCTTTTTTAAGATATTGGCCAGCTATTTCCCCTAGGCGTCCCCAAGCAACTATTGTATGAAATTCCGTTCCTTCTTGTTTCTGTCCAGCCTTATCAGTCCAAACCCGGTTAGTAGCCATTCTTATCGTGGCAACAGACTGGCCACTTTGGGTCGATCGAACTTCTGGATCTTGGGTTAATCTACCAATTATGAATACTTTATTCAGGTTCATTATAATTTTTCTATAATTTCCTCGAGTTTCTCATCTATCATTTTCTCATCTAATTTTGGTGCCTCGCCTTTAGTTGACTTGTCTTCCTGTTTCATTGCTTTAATCTTTCTCCTCTCAGCAGAAGCTAGTTTACGGATAATATCTTCTTTGTCGGCTTTTGGTTCCGGCTCATGTTTTAGAATCAGAAACCTCAACACATTAGAATTTAGTCTGATATCGTCCCTTATCTTGGTAACTGATTCCTCGGGCGATTCCAAAGTAAAATTAAAATATCCGAAAAAAGCGTTCGTTTGATGTTTAATAGGATAGGCCAATCGAATCTTTTCTGGATCTTTGGAATAAGAAATAACACCTCCATCAGAGGTTATAATTTTTTCTAAATCTTGACTGGTTTTTCGAACATCGGCTTCCTCTAGATTGGTGGTGATGTGGAAGGCGAGCTCATAATATTGACTAGATAGGTCTGACATCCAGGTAGTAGAACTTCAAGAAATTTTTCTACCCTTTATTTGGTAGAAATAATCCTTGAGTCTACGCTTTAAAAGTCGGGAGCCCTGATTTGTCTTTAAATACTTCTCTCTGCGTCTAGCATCGCTTTCAGTGAGACAAGCTTCGCAGTATATCATATGCCAAGGTATGTATGGTTTTGTAGAAAAATTAAGCCCTCGATTATGTTCCTTTAATCTCTTGCCTAGATTATTAGTATAACCTATATAGATACTACCATTTTTCTCACTTTCTAGTACATAAATATAATGGAACATAATCGAACTTGAAGTTTCACTACCTGGCATTTGACTTTGAATATATTAACAAAAAGTGCCAGGTAAAGCAAGTTCTATTATTGTCATTTCTCATCCGACTCGCCGCATGAGCAAATTCTAAGATATTTCCTAATTTTTCAGACAAAAATTGGATACCCCGTCTAGGAATCCGACCCAATTCTTTGTTGCCTGAAAAATCTCAGAAATATCTTCAATTTGTAATCAAGCGGCTCAAAGGATTCGAAATCTCAATAATAGAACTTGCTTTGATAATAAATAAACAAAAGGCCCTGCGAGCAGATGCTCAAGCAGGGCGAGGATAAGCCCGGGATTACGGCTGGCATATTGCTAAACAGCTTTCATCCTTAATCGGGCAATGGGGTGAAGGCTTCCCTATATCACTGAAGTGGGCATCCCGAAGGAAACCCTATGCATGCCCCCAAACTTGTGAAAACCGATCAAAATCTTCTTAAAAAAATTTTGATCGACGGCCGAGTTGACAACTCGGCCGACGGCGACGCCGAACCCCTACTTGTTTAGTTTGTATTCAAGAGCTGCCTTGCGACTCGTGAATACAATGCCATCAATTACGATGTGCATTGAACCTCCAGGCTTGGGGTTGACCACTGCTTTTGAGGAGAGTGATCTTATCCTTGTCGAGTTTAGCTCGACCGAACTTATAAAGAATGTGCGAGACTGATGATGACATCTCGGGGAAATGTCATAGGGACCACATGGACCAGCACCAAACTCCGGACCAATCCATTTCCCTTCACCAGCCCCGCAGAATTGATTCTAACAAATCTCCAACTCTCAAGTCAAATACCCTGAGCAGTGTTATGACACACCATAACATTTGATCGATAGGAGCAATTCTGCAAGGCCTAGTAATTATAAATTATAAAACGAGCGCAAGGAATTCTTATTAAAGAAACTCGGGTGAGGCCCGGCCAGAAGACCGAAACCCCACCCGTGCCCGTAATCACGACCCCCGTGCAGAGGGTGTCGCTACCGAACGCCAGGAGCTCAAGTTGAGCCATCCAGAGCGTCACTTTAAGCATAGCATACCTAGTGCCTATTTGTCAATACCAACCAGAGTAACCCCTCACACTCTTAAATATTCTTGGAAGAAATTAGACTGGTGTCTTTGTT
>CAZCYM010000089.1:0-3812 GCA_964502945.1 uncultured Candidatus Saccharibacteria bacterium | reverse complement strand
TAGCAACGATGTCGTTGCCAACGTGAGGAACAATTGGTCTCCCTATATTGTAGTCCATGACACGGGCGAAGTACCTGAGGCATATCGAGATGCCCTGACTAGGCTTGTGCGAAATGGAAGCTTGAAAGGGGTCAGAGCGGAGATTGGTCATGCAAATATACACGGCCTGACAAATAGTGCAATAAACACTTTGGGTCTTGATGTATTGGGGTTAATCAACAATCTTTTTTTATTTGAACCGAATATTGAAGCAAGGATAGACGAAATTTTTAGAAATTATCCAACGATACGTTACTTTCAAGTGGGTAATGAGATTACAACGATTCTTCCAAAGTCTGGACCGACAATGACCATCGAAGAATACATGGTTGTTTTCAAAAGGATATATAATCACGTTCAGAAAAATCATCCTAATCGAGCCGTACTGTTAGTTCAGTCGGCTATTGGATCTGGTGGTTCTGGAGCCAGAGAAATTGAAAGGATGATTGAGCTGGGCCTAAAAGAGATGTCTCCCAATCATATAATTATTGCTTTTAATTGTTATACCGTAAGTGCCTCTAATGGGTATAGAGATGTTTTAGACGGTTCCCTTCGAGGTTACAGGGTCTGGGTTACTGAAACTGGTGTTGCTGATTACAATGAGCATATCTCATTTGTTGCGCAGGACTATTCCAGGTTAATAAATAACCTTAGACCCGAAAGGATATACTGGTATGCATTATGGGCTGGCGATGGGGAGTATGGTAGTGAAACAGGGTTTGGGTTGGTCCGAAACTTAAAAGATTTCCCTCTCCATGGCTATAGGGAAAGTCCATTATTCAGCATTCTAGTTGGCCATGAATAAGGAGGTGTGAGATGAAGAAAATCTGCATTCTTTTTGTAGGATTGGTTTTAACTTTCTCTGCGGATATTTATGCGCAGGAGAATAAAGAAACTTCCAATACCTATATTAAGCTGGGCTTTGTCCATTCTTCTGGTAGTATCGAATGGGCAGATTATGTTATTAACGGTATGAGCGTTGAAGTGGAAACATACTTCAAGAATAATCGTTTAGGTCTCTCGGGCTGGTGCATTGGTTACAGAAAAGACGAGATTCGGTACGCAGAATTTGGTCACTTACTAAATGTAGATACTTTTAGGACCAAGAGTATTAGAGTAGCGGACATTAAATTTGGCGGAGGAGTTGAGTGGGGGATGCCATCCGACGGATTTAGTCGTACAAAATTTAATACTAGGACTGACCCAAACCTTTCATATAGCCATGTATTTTTAAGTAAGAATTCAAATATTCCTAAAACTGGTACGAAAAATGATGGAGCTCTTTATCCTTTTGCAAGGGTTAGCTTGGTAAGGAGAAGCAAGGTATTTATCCTAGAGGTCGGGACGAGAGTTAATATAATGAAATTCGGAATAGATGAGTACAATATTTCTAATGATAGACTCATGGTAACTTCAAGAAACAGAAGAATAGCAGTCCCAACTGTTTTTGTAAGCGTGGGACTCGGTACTTAGTGGTATGTGAAACGGCTTTCAATAAGCCGTTTTTTTTGTTGATAAGTAGAGATGAGACCGAATAGATTTGAGGTATAATGGGTTTATGAATAGCCCTAGGATTAATCGGAAAACCATTTTTTTCATTTTAATAATTATAGCGATAGCTATAGCTGGTTTTTTTGTATCTAAATTTTTGTTCGGGGAACGCGGCGAAGCCAAAGAGTTTATCGGACAAGTTAAGAAAGTTGAAGGTAATGTAATTTTGGTCAATGGAGTCTTTGTTAATCAAGATAAGCCAGAGTTGGCCAGAAATGGTTTTAGGAAAGAGGGTGTTAAGATAGTAGTTTCACCGGAGACAACGATTGTTAAAATCTTAATGTATATGCCTACCTCGGAGGAACTTAAAAAAACAGACGGAAGGTGGAATCCAGCCGACTTAAAACAGGAAGAAACATCCGGCACATTAGCCGACCTAACTGATAGAAAGGAAGGATCAACAATTAGAGCCGTTTCAGATAAAAATATATTTAATAAGTCCAAGTTCACTGCCAAGAGAATTGAATTTGTTGAGCAAATTTATCCGGGCAGGCCTTAATAAGAAAGTCCTTATTTTTGCTTAGTTAATATGAGATTTAGAGTGTTAAAAAAATGGTTTATTTTTGTTGTGGCCTTTTTTATGGGCTCTGTTTTTTATTTTGTTTCGGCCGATGTTAATTTGGGGCCGGCCTTTGATGGCGGTCAAGGCGGTAGCAATCGTTGTGACAGCACGGGCAGTAAGCATTGTTACTACAACCAACACATTCCCGATCCTGATCCCGACACCCATCAAGCCTATAGCGGTAGTTACACAACAACCCTTGAAGAAACATTTGGCGGCAGTTCTCATCTAATGATTGAAAGTTGTTTAACCCAATATGGTTGGCTGGCGGGAAATGTAGCAAACTGTCAAACGACTGTGGATCAAAATGTTTTCAGCTATGCCGGTTCCTTACCATTTTCTTGGTCGGATACCAACGAGATAAATCTAGGATACTTGGACGATTTGAATTACTTGAGTGTCCATGTTTATGTCAATAACGTTTATACTAACACTACCGGGACTGCTTATGGCCGAAGGGTGTATATAAATAATTTCAATGTTCCGTCAAATAAAAATGTCGGTGATAGTTTTGATATAATCTGGTGGGTGGAAAATAGCCCTTGGAATGGCACCTTTTTGTCAAGTGGTCCTATTTCATGCAGTATAATTAGCAATAGTCCAGTTGGCGGTAGGGCAAATTGTACGGCAATGAGTTCAGGGACGGCCCAAGTTGAAATACAAGCATCTGGCCCGGGAGGTGATGGACCAATTACGGTAAACGAAATAAGAACAATCAGCATAGCGGCGCCTTTAGTCCCTGGCCCATTTAATCTAAGCGGCAGTTGTTCAGTGGTTAATGCGTCAGACAACAGGGCTGATTTGAATTGGTCGTCTTCAGCAAATGCTACTGGTTATGCTATCCAGAGAAAAAGCTGGTCCGGCGGCTCTTGGAGTACGATTGACGCAATATCAGGCACTAATTATTCCGAAGTTGTTAGAAACGACACAGATTTTTATTATAGAGTTTATGCCGTAAATGGCGTTGATTCAACTCTTTCCAGTCCAGCCGAACTTTTAGTGTGTAATGCTGTCGGCGGCGGTCCCATCTGTGACAACGACGGTATACTAGATGCTGGAGAACAATGTGATGGGAGTAATTTTGGCGGGACTACCTGTAGTACTTACGGATATAATAGCGGGAGCTTAAGCTGTACCGGAAGTTGCACTATTGACAGTTCAGGATGCTTTAACTCCGGCGTTCCCACTCACCTAGAATGCCAATCTAACGCTTGTGTCTCGGTAGCCGGCGCCGGAGCAAACCTGTGTACTAGCAATGCTGATTGCGGCGGTGCCGTTATTGATGACTCAGCCTGTATTGGCATCACCGCCCCTAATTCAGTAAATACTGGCCAAATTTTTTCGGCCACAGTAGCAATGCAAAATACCGGTGGTACGACTTGGGATCCATTCGCTCAATACAAACTTGGTTCCCAGGTCGGCGCAACATGGGGAACACAGAGGGGTTATTTAAGTGGGTTAGTGAATCCCGGTCAAAGCACGAACGTTAACTTTGATGCTACGGCCCCATCATCTCCGGGCACTTATCCATTTAATTGGAGAATGTTAAAAGAAGGAGCCTGGTGGTTTGGAGCGACTTGTACTAAAACTATTTCAGTTACCAGTGCTCCCACTCACCTAGAATGCCAATCTAACGCTTGTGTCTCGGTAGCCGGCGCCG
>CAZCYM010000088.1:0-3868 GCA_964502945.1 uncultured Candidatus Saccharibacteria bacterium | reverse complement strand
GCAATGGCAGAAAGTACGGTCCTAGAAAACCTATGATTATGAGCAATACTTCTCCCGCAAACACATTGCCAAATAAACGAAATGAAAACGAGATTATCTTAACAAATTCGGAAATTAATTCAAGTAATCCGACAAAAGTATAAATAGGATTTTTCAGATTAAAGAATTTACCGGCATGAGCTCTCATACCAACCGCCATCGCTCCCAATAGGTTAACCGAGAAAACAGCGATAATAGCCAAGGCAATGGTAAAGTTAAGGTTGCTAGTTGGCGCCCTCAAGAGTGGTATTAGGACGCTTCGATTTTCACCATGATGATATATTTCATGGGTTAATCCAAGAGAGCCAGTCCCGGGCAATAATCCCATCCAGTTAGAAAGCATTACGAAAAGAAATATTGTGGCGATAATAGGAAAATACCTTTCGGATTGATGGCGTGAGCCAAGAATGGTATCCATCATTTTTAAAACTTCTTCCATGAAAACCTCGAGTAAACTCTGTAATTTCCCCGGTATCATCACTAGATTCTTCCTAAACCAAACTCCCAGAGAAACAAAAATTCCCACCACAATAAGCGATAAAAGGTAGGAATTAGTGAAATTAAAAGCTCCTATATGAAAAAGCGTCTCCGCTTTGATAGATATTTCAGCCATACCCAGTAGTGAAACTTCCAGTTGTCTTTAATTTTTTCGTAAAAGACTCTGTGGAAATAATTTATGTGTTTTATTTGATATACCTAGCAGTAGAATCTATCGGCTAGAAAAAATCTGGAAGTTCTACTACTGGGCATAGAATAAGAAATGATACCACAGAATTATAAAAATAAAAAGAGCCCACATGGGCTCTTACCATTTCCCGCGAGCGCCTCCACCTCCGGAGCGCCCGCCGCCAAAACCTCCAAAACCACCACGAGAACCACTACTACCTGATCTTGATGACCCATAACTAGAAGATGATCTGGATCTATATGTAGGCCTAGGTCTACGCGCCTCTTCGGCTGACCTTTTATCCGAATCGGCTGTACTCTTTGCTTTGCCCATAAGACCAGAAGCAGTTGCTATTAGCTGATAAATAAAAATCCAATTTAGCATTCCGGAAGAACTAATACATACTTTAGCTTCCGCGCATTTGTTCCTTGCTTCATCTAAATACTGTCTGGCTCTATTTGAAACATCTTTATGCTCTAAGGCCTTTTGAGCAACTTCAATTTCGCTTAGTGTAGTGTTTAGAAATGCGGGACTATTATCTTTGGACTTCTTAACTTGTTCCATTTTTTCCTCTAGTCGTTTTGGCCAATCAGATAATGTAATTACCGTAGCAAGAAGAACAGCAATCTCTTGGTACGTATTGAATGAGCCCTTCCAGCCATTTTTATGTTGCAACTGAATCATTCTATCTACTTCTTGCTGGGCCAGCCTAACGCCAGCCGGAATGGCATTAATAGAATCGGAGAAGGGTCTCCATATTTCCTCTGGGCTGATACTTTTTAGACTCACAAGACTACTTGCAACATTAGGGCCATCATTTTCTGCCTTCTTAATTAAAACCTGGCAATCACTAATTACTTCGGAATTAGTTTTAAATTGCGCTTGAAGTTTTTGCTTTTTCTTAACAGATAGCCAGATCCATACTATTGGCGTACCAATAACTAACAAAGTCGCAATGGCAATACCCAGAAAAGCTAACATGGCCTTATTCTCTTCAGCTCGTCTTTTTTCATTGGCTTGCTCTTTTTCCTTGGCAAGCCTCCTCTCCTCAAGACGAACCTCAAACGGAGTAGCTCCTAATTCGCTAAGAATTGCGTCAACGCCAGCAATCACACCAGTTGTCATTTGCTGTTTTTTGAAATAAGGGATAATGGAATTTTCTATAATCCTTCCGGCCTGAACATCGGTAAGATCCGGCTCCATTCCGTAACCAACCTCTATCTTCATTTCTCTTTCATTCGGGGCCACTAGGATAAGAATACCGTTATCTTTCGTCCTATCGCCCACTCCCCATTTTTGAAATAATTTAAATGCATACTCATCAATCGTAAGACCTTCAAGCGAAGAAACAGTTGCAACAGATATTTCTATAGAGGTTTTATCTTTATAATCTCGTAGTTTGGTTTCAAGATTAAGTTTTGCTGTAGGGTCAATTATGCTAGCGAAATCATTTACATAACCAACTGGATTAGGGTAGTTAACTTGACTAAAGACTATGGAAACAAGAAATAAAGAAAATACTAAAACAGTTAAGATATTTCTTCCGGCTTTAGTACTCATTTATTTCTTTCTCAAATCTTTAAAGTCTACTTTTGGAGTCTTCTTAGCCCCTTCTTCAGCTTCAAAGTATGGCTTAGCTTTAAACTGGAAAAAATTTGCTACCAAATTCGCGGGAAACCTTTCTCGGGTTGTGTTGTGATTTTTGGCCGCTTGGTTATATCTATTTCGCTCAACTGAAATACGATTCTCGGTACCTTCTGTTTGCACCATGAGATCACTAAAAAGAGTATTGGCCTTAAGCTCCGGATACTTTTCAACAACAACCATCAGCCTAGAAAGAGCGCTAGAAAGTTCTCCTTGGGCTGCCTGAAAAGTAGCGAGATTCTCTGGAGTAAGCTGATCGGCATTAAAGTTGATCTGGCCAACCTTAGACCTTGCCTCTGTAACAGCAATAAAAGTTTCGTTTTCATGAATTGCATAACCACGAACGATTTCAACAAGATTAGGAACAAGATCAGCTCTACGCTGATATACATTTTCAACGTTAGCCCATTGGGCATCAACTTCATTCGAAGAAGTTACTAAACCGTTATACGAGCTCCAGCCAAACGAAAGAACCGAACAGCCACCAACAACAAGTCCAAGAAAAACAACCAATCCAGCGCCAGCAAACCACTTACCCATAGCTCTCCTCCTTGTTAAAGATCGCTCATTCAGAGCGACCATATAATACTACAAATGGTTGCCCAAGTCAATCATTTAAACCCAAATTTTTCTTGAAGACTTTTGAAAAAGTAGTTATTTTCTAATTCAGCAAATTTAATCAAGTGGGGCGAGCTTTTGATTATAATTTCGTCTTTTTCTTGGAGCGGGAAAATAGATTCACCGTCAGCCACCAAAAGAACATCAATTTTTTTACCAGTTTTTGAAAGAGAGATAAGACCCCTTTCTCTATATGAAACCACTTCGATTTTTATAGTGTTACTATATTTTACAACCAAACTAGGGCTGGGAATACTATGATCGAGCAGTTCGGTAACAATAAAACATTTTATATCCGGCATAACAATTGGCCCATGGGCTGATAAATTATAAGCTGTCGAGCCGGTGGCCGTAGATACAAGAATACCAGTCCCTTTTATGTCCTTGACCGGATGGCCGGCAATTTTCGCTTGAAGCTCAACCATACCTAGCGGATTTTTAATAACTACCTCATTGAGGGCTTCGCCAGTGAAAACTACTTTGTTCCTTCTTTGAACTTGAGCCGAAAGCATCATCCGCTCAACTACTCCGAATTTACCATCCAGAAAATTAGTGAGTGCTTTCAGAAAATCTTTCTCCTCCCTGACTGAAGCAAGAAATCCAACATTTCCTAAATTGAGACCTAGGATAATAGAATCTAATTCATGATATTTCCGAGCCGCCTCGAGAATTGTTCCATCTCCGCCAAGAACAATAACAACATCTGGTTTTGTAGAATCATGTTTTAGATTAGGAAACTCCTTCTTAATAAAAGTGTTTATTTGATCAGCCCAAGATAGAGCACGCTTGTTTTGAGAATGGTAAAATATGTGGAATGTAGATAGGTCTTGCTTTTTCATATTTAGTTTGCTATACTTAGTGTATTATAAACACTAATTAAAGTCAATGCGATTCTATCAA
>CAZCYM010000087.1:0-4007 GCA_964502945.1 uncultured Candidatus Saccharibacteria bacterium | reverse complement strand
TTCAACTGCCAGCCGGCAAGGCCAATCCCGCCCCGCCGGTAGGCACGGCTTTGGGTCCGCACGGCTTAAACCTGCAGGATTTTTGTTCCAAGTTTAACGCCGCCACGGCTGACAAAGGCGATAATGTGATTCCGGTGGAAATTACCATCTATGAAGACCGGACTTTTGATCTAAAATACAAAACTCCGCCGGCTTCGGATTTGTTAAAAAAAGCGGCCAAAGTGGAAAAAGGCGCGGCTGATCCGTTAAAAGGCAAAGTCGGCAAAGTAACCCGCGAACAGGTTCGCCAAATCGCCGAAGTTAAAATGCCCGACCTTAACGCCGACACGGTGGAACAGGCGATGAAGATTGTGGAAGGAACCGCGAGGTCAATGGGGATTGAAGTAAAGTAAGTAAGTTTATCAGTTTTCTAGTTTGTCGGTTAAGTAATATCAGTATACCGAGATAGCGATCGCTATCTCGGTATACTTTATTTGTGTGATTTATATATTTGAAATAATTTATACAAGTTGCTAACCTAAACACGAGCTAAAATAGCTCGTGTTTTTGGTTCTTTATATATTCCAATTCTATTTACCACCCTTTTCTAAAGGAGGTCGTATATGGCTCCAACTGTAAAAACTATTCTAGAAGCCGGTTTCAAACTAGAGAACAAGTATATACCCGACTACAATGATCTTGGACATCTGGTTGATCTTTTGAAGACAAGCGGTTACACCATTGTTCTAACCCAAGGGGTCTGGGATATGTACCATGTCGGACACAGCCGTTATCTTATTAGGGCTAGGGCATTCGGGGATGTTCTTATTGTCGGTGTTGATTCAAACGAGTTGACCCGACAAATGAAGGGTAGCGGCAGGCCATTTGACAACTTTGATGAGAGAACGGAACTTCTGGCTGGATTCTCATTTATCAACATCCTCACTCGTCGCGATGTTGGTCAGCATAAATACGAACTTATCAAGCTTGTGCGGCCTGACGTTCTTGTTATGTCGAAAACGACCAAATCTTTCACAGAAAGGGATAAAAAGGCACTTGGGAAACACTGTGGCCGCATCGAGTATCTTGAAGCGCAAGCTCCCCCTACAAGTGTTAGCACTACCGCCAAGATCAGGCGGCTTCAACTAGAAGGCGCCGAAGAACTTGCCGGAAGAATCAGTAAAGCTATCGAACTCGAGGTAATAAGCTACTTAGGGAAAGATGGCGCTAGTGGCTGATCTCATTGCTTATATTCCGACATTAAACCAACGTCACCTAAACTGGTTCAAAAAACATTCCGAAAGTAATTTATTTCTCATTTCGCAGGCAGAAGCGGAAGAACTTCTGCCGCGGTTAACGAGGAATATGGCTGCGTTGCCGACTGAAATAATCGCGCGCGTGATTTCTTTAGAGAGGTGGGTTAGTCGAGCACGAATATTTTGTCCTGGCTGGCTAAACAATAATCCCAACCTTTCATTTACCAGATGGCAAAGTTGGGTTTTACCGGATGAGGATGTTTCACATCTCTTTGTTGAAAAGTACCTTGCTCCGGCAGGTTGCAGTTTCACTTTCGAGATGATCTGGGCTCGTTATGATATGACTGCGGTTATGCGTAACAGCCCAGTGATTCCCGATGTTGAGGTTTCTTCATCCGAATTTCATCTAGGGTTTATAAACAAAGCTCTAGAGATTTCGGAACGAAGCCCAGACTGGTGGCGAAGAGTTGGCGCGCTGGCGATCTCACGGGATGGGCGGGTATTAGTGGCGGCCTGCAATACTCATATGCCGAATGAGTATGAAACCTATTTGTTCGGTGATCCGAGTCTTAATCGGGCTGCCGGTCAGGAAGGTAAGTACACCTCCATCCATGCCGAGGAAGCGGTAATTACCCGCTGTGCTAAGTATGGGTTCGCTCTCGATAATTCACATCTCTATGTAACCACTTTTCCTTGTGAAAGGTGTGCTCGCCAACTGGTCCAGGCAGGGGTGCGCGAAATATTTTTCAAGGAAGGATTTTCTTCGCTTAATGCCCAAGAGGTCTTGCGGGCAAACAGCGTAAAGATTATCCAAGTCAAAACTCCGGGGTAGGCAACTACTTACGGAGTTTTTTAATTCAAATATAAAGCTCTCTTCCTTGAGGGGAAGAGAGCTTTTGACTAAGCGATCACAAACACCACTGGTTTATACCTAGGATCGTTTTGGTCTGTGATTTTAGGAACTATAAAATGAACATGGAGATGCCGTACTGTGGCACGGTTGAGTCTGGGATCGCCAAAGCGAATCCCGATGCTACCGCTTTCAACCCTGAATTCATGTTCAGCCCATCTCAACAATCGAAAAAGATCAGACCATTCTTCTGTAGCAGTGTCTTCCAGTTGTTCGACGTGCTTGATATGGATAGCCAGGAGATGTATTCTGGTGTTCTCATATGGCCACATGTTCAGCATGAGAAACCAGTGACTCGTTGTCCTAATGACTTGGTTACCCTCTGGTAAATTTCCAGGGCAGAAAGGGCATTCACCCTTTTCCTGTATACCCGCCATGACCCGTCGCTGTTCTTCTGTGCGGGCATGCGCCATTACTACAAAATCCTTGCCTGATCCAGATCCCATTTCTTTCTCCATAAATTTGAGGTACGTCCAGCTACTCTGTAACCGGTATGTCGTTCATGGCCGGATGCGGGTTGTAATCGGTCAATTCAAAATGTTCCGGCCGAAATGCGAAAAGATCGTCAATTTTAGTGTCCATGATCCGAAGAGTTGGAAAAGGATTGGGTCGTCTGCGGATCAATCGTTTTATGTACGGCACTTGATCTTCATAGATTTGTGCATCATGAATTGAATGGATGATCGTATGCGGTTCGTAGCCGGTCACTTGGGCGAGCATGAGAAGAAGCGCCGCGTATTGGATCATGTTTGATGGAATGCCGATGGGGACATCTCCCGATCGCTGGTCCATGCGAAGGAACATTTTACCATCAAGGATTGTAACTTGGACGTCACCATGACACGGCGCCACAACAACTTTGCGTTGCAGTTCGCTATGTTGCAGACAGTACTTAGGAATCCATGGAGTTACACGGTGAGTGCGTAACCATGGTCGTTCACGTATCTGTTTTACCAGATGATACCATTGGTTAAAACCATCGTGGTGGTATCCCGCGCCGTATGAACCTGGGCCGAGATCTCCTGGTTCAAGCCTAAACTGTCCACACTTATGTTCACTAGCCCAACGAGCCCACCAACTAGCCCATGTTTTTTTATCTCCATACTTACGAAGTTCTTCAAGTGTATGTGCGCCGTTGATAAAACCGATGATTTCCGATATCGGTCTGCGCCAGAAACCAATTTCACGTTCAGTGATAAGCGGTGCTCCATTTGCCAACCGAAACACCATATTACGAGTAGTTACAGAGGTTAATGTTCCAGTGGTTTGAAATTCGTTCTTTGTATGGACACCCTCCCTTATAATTTGACGCAGGGTTTGGCGATACTGAAAATCCCTTGTACGCTGTTCATAAGGCAGGTAAATACTCATTACCAGATCTCACTGTTAGATTGTTTATGTTAAAGAACCAGGCAATAATATAACATGTAAATTTATAAAAATACAAATAGCTTTTTCTTTTTATAGATCAAATTGTTATGATAGTTATATATGAAATACTCACCGGTTATCGGTTTGGAAATCCACGCCGAGCTTAATACCAAAACCAAGATGTTTTGCGATTCGGCCAATGATGCCGACGAAACCCGGCCGAACACCAACGTCTGCCCGGTCTGTTTGGCGCACCCGGGCACTTTGCCGGTTATAAACATTGAAGCGGTGCGCAAGGTGGTTAAAACCGGTTTGGCTTTGGGCGCGAAAATAAATGAATATTCTTGGTTTGAACGCAAAAATTATTTTTATCCCGACTTGCCCAAGGGTTATCAAATCTCCCAATTTGAAAAGCCGTTTTGCGAGGGCGGTATTTTGAAATTAACCGGCGATAGAGAAATAAAAATCAAACGAGTGCATTTGGAAGAAGA
>CAZCYM010000086.1:0-4093 GCA_964502945.1 uncultured Candidatus Saccharibacteria bacterium | reverse complement strand
AATCAGTGACATGTTAATACGAATAAAAAATGCTCAAGCCGTTGGCAATGAGCAGGTTTCTGTTCCGTTTTCTAGTACGAAGTTAAAGATCGCCCAGATATTAAAAGACAGCGGATTTGTGATGGATGTTGAACGAAGAAAGAAAAAGGGTAAAAAAGCTGAGCTGGAATATCTTACCATTACTCTTAAGTACGGCGAAGAAAATAGACCAAGAATAAGCGGGTTTAAAATTATAAGCAAGCCATCGAGACATATGTATGCCGGGGCCAAAGAAATAAAATCAGTTCGATCTGGCTATGGTGTCGGAATAATTTCTACTTCAAAAGGAATAATGAATTCAAAGGAAGCCAAGAAACAGAATCTAGGCGGAGAAATGTTGTTTGAAGTTTGGTAAACTACGAATTTACTAATCTTTACGAATATACGAATAAGACTTTCTGAAAATTCGTAGATTCGTACCAATTTGTAAATTAGGAGTAAGTATGTCTAAAATCGGAAAAAAACCAATCCCAATTCCCAAAGGAGTCGAGGCTAAGATCGACCTGCCTGCCGGCCCGCTTCGCCGGAGCTTCAGCGAGGCGAGCAGGCAGGTGGTTTCGGTTTCAGTAAAGGGACCAAAGGGTGAACTCAAAAAAACTTTTAATAATTCTGTTTCCATTTCTATTTCCGAAGGTAATATTATTGTGGGATTAAAAAACGATCAAGATGCTTCGGAGATTTGGGGACTGACCCGAGCTTTAATAGCAAATATGTTAAAGGGAGTGACAGATGGTTTTGAAAAGAGTTTAGAATTTGATGGCGTTGGATATAAGGCCAATATCAAAGGTAGCGATTTGGAGCTCAGCCTAGGTTATTCTCATCCAATAGTGGTTAAAATTCCTGAGGGCATAACAGTAAAGATAGAGAAAAATGTTATTAAGATTAATGGAATTGATAATGAGCTTATCGGACATTTTGCCGCAGAAGTAAAATCCAAAAGATTACCGGAGCCGTATAAGGGTCATGGAATTAAATATGTCGGTGAAATTATAAGACGAAAAGCAGGGAAGAAAGCTGCTACGGCCGCCTAGAGGCAATTATCAATTTACAATTTACAATTTCCAATGAATTTCCAATGATTCAATGAAACATTGAAAAATTGAATGAAAATTGAGAATTGAAAATTGAAAATTATTTTCATGGATTCCAGGACAAAACAAATAAATAGAAGCAGACGTCGTAAGAGGGTAAGGTCAAAGATAGTCGGCACTTCAAAGTGTCCGAGGGTGTCAGTTTTTAAGAGCAATAAACATATCTTCGTTCAATTAATTAATGATGAATCTCGCAAGACGGTTTTGAGCAGTAAGATTGTTTCTGTTTCGAAAAGTAAATTGAAGGGTGGCAAAAGCCAGAAAGCTACCGAAATAGGTAAAGTTATTGCCGATAAAGCAAAGGCGGCTGGAATTAGCGAAGTAGTTTTTGACCGTGGTGGATACAAATATCACGGAAGAATAAAAGCTTTAGCTGATGGTTTGCGAGCCGGAGGACTTAAATTTTAAAGTGCGAATTTACTAATCTTTACGAATATACGAATAAGATTTTCTGAAAATTCGTAGATTCGTATTAATTCGTAAATTAGGAGTGAGTATGGAAAACCAATCAACACAATTTAATAATCAAAACCAAGGCAATCAGGATGCAAAAGACAATAGAGGCGGACGGGGTGGCCGAGGTGGTGGTAGAGGAGGTCGTGGTTTTGGCGCTCCCAGAGAAAAGTCAGAGTATGATCAGAAGGTTCTTGATATTGCTCGAGTAACTAGGGTTACCAAAGGTGGTAAGCGTTTTAGTTTTCGCATAACTGTTGTTATCGGTGATGGAAAATCTAAAGTTGGCCTTGGCATTGGTAAGGGAGTTGATATTGCTCAGTCAATGCAAAAAGCTTTTAATAGGGCTAAGAAAAACTTAATTGTTGTTCCAATAGTTAACGGAACTATTCCCTATCAGGTAGAGTCAAAGTTTCATAGTGCTGTTGTACTGCTTAAGCCGGCTAAAGGTGGCGTTAAGGCTGGAGGAGCGGTTCGTGTTGTCGCTAAACTGGCTGGAATTAAAGCCTTGACCGGTAAGCTTGTTGAAAGAACAAATAGTAAGATAAATATTGCCAGAGCAACAATCGAAGCACTTAAAAAGTTGAGAATTAAATAAACTATGAATTTGCTAATCTTTACGAATATACGAATAAGACTTTCTGAAAATTTGTACATTCGTATTAATTCGTAAATTAGTAGTATATGGATCTATCAAACCTACAATCAAAAACAGTCCGCAAGAATCAAAAGCGTGTTGGTCGCGGAGGAAAGCGCGGCACTTATTCTGGTGGCGGAACTAAAGGACAAAAATCCCGTGCCGGATCTAGTGTTAAACCGGGTTTTAGAGGTGGCGATAATCGTCTTTGGCAGTTATTCCCAAAACAAAGGGGTGCTTCTAAAAAACCGGGAGGCGCCGGTCCCCACAGAAAACATCGGCACTATGAATACAGCCAGGATAAGCCCATTGTTTTTAATCTCGGATTTTTTAACCAATTCACCGAGGAGGAGTTAGTTAATCCTAAGTTGTTAAAAGAAAAAGGTTTTATTCCCCATCCAACTAAAAAAGTTAAAATTCTTGGCGATGGCGAGTTGAAGAGGGGGATCAATTTCGAAGGTTTTACTTTTTCTAAATCAGCCAGGGAAAAAGTGGCTAAGGTCGGAGGAAAGATTAACTAAAACTTTATAAATTATAATGAATCGCATTCTTCAAATTTTCAAACGCCCTGAGCTTCGCAACAAAGTCTTATTTGTTTTGGCTTTGCTGGTTATTTCTAGAGTCATTTCAAATATCCCAATCCCAGCAGTGGACGCCGATCGGTTAAAAGACTTTTTTGCCCAGAATCAATTTTTCGGGTTAGTTAGCGCTTTTACCGGCGGCTCGCTTACGGCCTTATCTATCGGAATGCTTGGCCTCGGTCCCTATATAACCGGCTCGATTATCATGCAGCTTTTAACAATGATATTTCCCCAGCTCGAACAGATGTATAAATATGAAGGTGAGGCCGGAAGAGCCAAATTTAATCAGTATTCACGGGCACTCACCATTCCCTTGGCCTTACTTCAGGGATTTGGATTTTTGACTCTTCTTTCAAGACAGCAAGTTATCGGACCGTTAAGCACAATAGAATGGGCAACTACTCTTATTACTGTAACTGCCGCCAGCATGCTGTTGATGTGGCTTGGCGAGCTGATAACTGAAAAAAATATTGGCAATGGGGTTTCACTTTTAATCTTGGCTGGTATCGTCGCCGGTTTGCCGACTAGTATAAGACAGGCCTCCCTTACTTATTCGGCCGATCAGCTGTTTACATATATTGCTTTTATTATAGTTGGTTTGGCTGTCGTTGTCGGAGTTATTTATATTTCGGAGGCGCAGAGGAATATTCCCATAAATTATGCTCGGCGCATCCGAGGTTCTAAGGTTTTTGGCGGGGTTTCGACGTATTTACCGATGAGAGTTAATAACGCTGGAGTTATTCCGATAATCTTTGCTTTATCGCTTTTGCTTTTTCCGGGAATGATTGCAAGTTTTCTTTCGGGATATAATATTCCAGGAATTTCACAAATAGCCGTAAAAATAAATGATGTTCTCCAATCTAATCTTTGGTATTCAACTTTTTATTTCTTGCTCGTAGTTTTGTTTACTTATTTTTATACAGCTATTACCTTTGATCCGAAATCAATATCTGAGAATATTCAGAAGCAGGGCGGATATATTCCGGGTATAAGGCCGGGTCCGATGACAGCCCAATTCTTAAACCATCTTCTTACAAGGGTGACCCTTGTTGGAGCAATATTCCTTGGCGTGATTGCTATTATGCCGAATGTTGTTCAGGCGTTTACCGGCATCACTGCCTTTACGGTCGGTGGCACCTCGATTCTTATCGTTGTTTCAGTGGCGATCGAGATAATGAAGCAGATTGATGCACAATTGTCCATGTACGAGTATTAAAATTTCGCTCTCGCCCCGCTCATTTCTCATCCGGCTCGCCGCATCAACAAATTCGGCGATATTTCTTCATTTTCTT
>CAZCYM010000085.1:3483-4123 GCA_964502945.1 uncultured Candidatus Saccharibacteria bacterium | reverse complement strand
CATAAATATTTTCTTATCTTAGAAGTTTCAATCACAGTAATGATTTTAAGGCCGCCTTTTTCTAACTTCCCCACTATCATTAAAAGTCTATCAATCCCAGTCTTTTTATACAACTTCTTAATCAAAACTCTGTCATTATCATCATATAGTATTTTGGTCGGTTTTGCGAAAGCAGAGTCAAGAATCTTCTTAGAAATTGATCGTTCTTTCATCCTGTCAATGGCATGACGTGTAAAAAAGTATCTCATAATATCCTCATTAAGATACTATAAAATACATAAAATTTCAATTTCCTCACAAGTGGCAGAGTGTCCTTAAATTAATCGGACCGGCTCGCCTGCCCGCCTCTGGAGAGAACCATCTTCTTCAGAATCGCCAACTGATTTTTAAGCCCGTAATTCCTTATGATTTGGTCGCCGAGCGGAGCGCCGTGCCCTTCCGTAGCTTTATGCGGAGGAGGGAGGCGACATCTGTGGATTTGACCTTTTCCATTTGGCAGCGCCACGGAGAATCGAACTCCGATTCCAAACTTGAAAAGTTTGTGTCCTAACCATTAGACGATGGGGCCATATAACTAAGGTATTTTGCCATGAAAATTGTATAAAATCAATCCATTCCTTCAGGCTCTCATTCGAGTCTG
>CAZCYM010000085.1:1377-3473 GCA_964502945.1 uncultured Candidatus Saccharibacteria bacterium | reverse complement strand
GGGCAACCAAAATGCTACAATATTCTGACTATGAGAATACTGGGCATCGAAACATCGTGTGACGAAACGGCAGTAGCAATAATAGATGTCTCCACTCGACAAGCTCGGGGTGAAGAAATCAATGTCTTGTCTAACGTGATTTCTTCACAGGTAAAACTCCACGCCAAATACGGCGGGGTAGTGCCAAATCTTGCCGCCAGAGAACATGTTAAGAATATAGGACACGTTTTTAAGCTTGCCCTAAAGGAAGCCAAAATCAAAGATTTCAACAAAGAAATCGACTTAATTGCTGTAACTCGAGGACCCGGCCTTGGGCCGGCCCTGCTTGTCGGAATAACATTTGCCAAAACCTTAGCCTGGAAATATGAGAAACCTTTGGTAGGCGTAAATCATCTAGAAGGACACATTTATTCTAATTGGCTAAGTCCAATTAGAATAAATTCAAAATTCAATCCGCCGGCTGGCAGACTAAATTCAAAATCGTTCCCCATTCTAAATCTTGTTGTTTCTGGAGGACATACCGAGTTAGTACTAATGACAAGCCATGGAAAGTACAAAATAATTGGCGAGACGCTTGATGATGCAGTCGGCGAAGCATTCGATAAGGTCGCCCGCTTGCTTGGTCTTGGTTATCCCGGCGGACCGGCGGTTGACAAAAGGGCGACCGAGTTTAAAGTTGAAAGTTCAAAGTTAAAAATTGTCGGAGAATTCCCAAGGCCAATGATAAAGTCAAAAAATTATAACTTCTCCTACTCTGGATTAAAAACATCGGTTCTATACAAAATCAGAGACTTAGAAAAAGATGGCATCAAAATAACAAAGGATGTTAAAAATGAAATCTGTTACGAGTTTCAAAAAGCTGCAATTGACGTCTTGATTAAAAAAACAATACAAGCCGCCAAAGAATATAAAGCTAAGTCTATTTTCCTCTCGGGCGGAGTTTCAGCCAACAGAGTATTGAGGTTAAACCTCAATATAGCCGCTAAAGAACTGGGAATAAATTATTCTCAACCCGAGTTAGAATATACTGGCGATAATGCCGCCATGATAGCTTTGGCTGGGTATTTCTCTACCAAAAACAAAAAATCCCAAAAATTATCTTGGGACTCCATTGAGATGGATGCTAACTTAGGATTTTGAGTAGAATCTAGAGACTGGGGTTTAGAATTTAGTATAATGAGTCTATGGAAGAATTAACGAAGGCCTACAACCCGAAAGAAACCGAGGATAAAATATACAAACTCTGGGAGGAGTCGGGTTATTTTAATCCGGACAATCTATCCGAAGGACACAAAGACCCATTCACTATTCTAATGCCGCCAACTAATGCCAATGGTTCACTCCATGCCGGCCATGCTCTTGTTTTAACGATTGAAGACATTATGATCCGCTATAAAAGAATGCGGGGATATAAAACACTTTGGCTTCCCGGCCTAGACCATGCTGGATTTGAAACCCAAGTTGTTTATGAAAAACATCTAGAAAAAGAAGGGCGTTCAAGGTTTAAAATGGAGCCCAAAGAACTTTACGATGAGGTTCTGCAATTTACGCTAAATAATAAAAAAAACATAGAGAATCAGACCAGGAAAATAGGAGCTTCTTGTGATTGGTCCCGCGAAAAGTTTACTCTCGATAAAGACATCGTACAAAATGTTTACAAGACATTCCAAAAACTTTGGGATGACAAGCTGCTCTATCGTGGCCAGAGAATTATTAACTGGTGCAACAAACATCAAACCTCCCTATCTGAGCTCGAAACTATCGATGTTGAGCAGAACGATAACTTTTACTACCTGCAATATGGACCGTTCGTTATCGCCACCGCCAGACCCGAAACTAAATTCGGTGATAAATATGTAGTTATGCATCCAGACGACAAAAGATATGCTCAATACAAAGAAGGTCAAAAAATAAATCTTGAGTGGATAAATGGTCCAATTACAGCCACTATAATAAAGGACGGGGCAATTGATATGGATTTTGGGACAGGAGTTATGACCATTACACCCTGGCACGATTCGGTTGATTTTGAAATTGCTCAACGCCATGGCCTTGATAAAGAACAAATCATTGATTTTCAGGGCAAACTCCTGCCT
>CAZCYM010000085.1:0-1367 GCA_964502945.1 uncultured Candidatus Saccharibacteria bacterium | reverse complement strand
AAATACGATTAAATGTAGTGTAGTGTACATCAAAAGAGTTAGTTGTTAAAATCGATTAAATATATAAAAAAAAAATAAAAAAGTGCTACAAGTGTGAGACACCGATTGAGCCTCAGATTCGAGATCAATGGTTTGTTAAGATGGAACCTCTCGCCAAACCAGCCATCCAGGCAGTCGAGAATAAAGAAGTTGTTTTCATTCCAGAACAGTATAAAAAAATATCTCTCCATTGGCTAAACAACATTATAGACTGGAATATCTCAAGACAAATTGTCTGGGGCATTCCAATACCAGCTAAAGTCTGCGATGATTGCCACAATGGAGCACCCGACCTCGATAACAAACTAACTACATGCAAAACCTGCGGAAAACTACTAAGACAAGATACTGACACATTTGATACTTGGTTTTCTTCCGGTCAATGGCCATTCGTTTCACTCGGCTACCCTGACAGTAAAGATTTTAAAACATTTTATCCAACTGACGTTATGGAAACGGCCGGGGAAATTATATTTTTCTGGGTAACAAGGATGATAATGTTCGGAATTTATATAACTGGAAAAGTGCCATTTAAAACTGTGTATCTTCACGGATTAGTTTTAGACGCCAAGGGCCAAAAAATGTCCAAATCAAAAGGGAATGTCATTAGCCCCCTTGATCTTACCGAAAAATATGGCACAGATGCTCTGAGAATTGGGCTCATTATTGGTAATACACCCGGCACATCGCTTGCTCTTTCGGAAGATCGCATCCGAGGATACAAAAACTTTGCCAACAAAGTATGGAATATTGCTCGTTTTATTACTTCGAGCACCGAGGATGCGCCTTATGACAAAAAATTCTCGTCCTACACAGAGAATGACGAGAATCTCCGAAAGGAACGACACGAACTAATCGTTGACGTCACCAAGGACATGGAGGCATTCCGCTTCTATCTTGCCGCTGAAAAGATCTACCACTATGTTTGGCATAATTTGGCTGATAAAATATTAGAAGAAAGCAAAAAAATATTTGCTGATGGAACAAACGACGAAAAAGTATCAAGAAAACAGTTACTAACCCACACTTTGAAGAAAATGCTCATAGTCCTTCACCCATTTATGCCGTTTGTAACTGAAGAGATATACTCTAAACTGCCACTTCATCTGCCAGCTGGCGGAAAAAAACTCCTTATTATAGAAAGCTGGCCAGAACTTTAGAGACCTGCCCGTCCGGCAGGCGGGTTAGAAATTAGAAATTAGAAATTGTATAATAAGGTTAGTGTCTCTTCCTTACAGTATTCTACTTGTGGCCTTGGGATTCTTACCCAGCTTAATCTGGCTTAATTTTTATTTTCGAGAGGATTGTCATCCGGAACCAAAAACACT
>CAZCYM010000084.1:0-4134 GCA_964502945.1 uncultured Candidatus Saccharibacteria bacterium | reverse complement strand
CCTACTTTTTATCTTCGTAAAAACAATCAAATCAATCTTAATTTAGTTAACAAAAACCAGGGAACTCCTCGCCGACCTGCCTGCTGGTAGGCAGGCTCGACCCTAGTTTATTATTTGACTAAATTATCGATTGATTTGATTGTTTTCTTAACCTGCTGGGAGGGGCATGCTTTAGCTGCCCCTAGAATCTCCCTCGAAAAAAAACGGTCTGTAAAATAGTGAACTTCTCCCAATCTGAATCCGTTGAGCTTCTTAAATACAAACCCGAGATATTTATGATGTTTTCTTATTGAATACAAAATTGAGGGGAGGTTCTATGACGAGGCTCAATTTTTATTCAAGAAAACAAAATGAATATCGATGGATTTGTTAATGAAGCGAAGGGATGAAGATTGGGAGAGGTGAGCAAGAGTTTGTTAACGGAGTCGAACGCTTGAAAAATGAGGAGGCTGAGCTTATCTTACCATCCGAAAAGTTTGCCGATCTCTTCCGGCGTCTCACGCTTACGGGCTATTTTTATTTCCCCGTTGGTTGCAATAAGCTTGGCTGGACTAGAAAGAAGACAATGGTGTGAGGCAAATGAGTCTTGGTAAGCGCCAGTATCAGTTACGGCTAGATATAGTTCATCTAAGTCTTCCAGTCGTGGCATAAGTAGGTATTTACCCCGTGATGTATATCTGTCGTCACTGTCACAGCTTGATCCAGCCAGCCAGACCCGCTGAAATTTTTTGCTATTGAGAGCATTCACCGGAATAATATTCCATTTTTGTCTTCGGACAGACCAAGTATCGGCCAGATCATTTATAAAACTACCATCAATAAAATACCACCTCGTATCACTTTTGTTGGTAATTGGTTTTTCGGCCAAAACCTTATAAATAGTTATTTGGGCGGGAGCTACTACATAGGTGCCCCATTCGCTTATAATATTGGGATGTTTAACTCCCAGTTTGTCGCATTCGGTTTTAGCTGATTTAATAATTTGATTTATTAAATTTTTCAAAGAATAGAGCTTCTTTTTCTTTTCAAAAGGTATGCCCACTCCACCGCCAATATCGATTGTATCTAGGCCAGGATTCTTTTCTCGCATAATTTTATATATTGCGATGGCCCGTTTCAATGGTCTTATAAAATCATCGATCTTTTCTATTTGGCACGAGAGGTGATAATGGAGAATCGAAAGATTACGTATCTTGCCCAGTTTAAGCAATTCTTCTTCAGAGAAGCCGAAGTGATTGAATTTTTTATCAAAGTGAGCTTCAATTTTTACTGCTAGGTCAATCCTTATACCTACTTCTCCTTTAAATTTTTTGAGCCGATCCAGCTCCATTTGATTTTCTATGATCGGTATAACTATCAGTCCTTTCCCTTTTAATTCCTCAATCAAACCGATATATTTTTCTGTTTTTGGTCCATTACAGGTAACCCTGATTTTTCTGTTAAACTTTTCTTCCTCGATCATGCGTTTTACAAGATAAAGTTCATTAACACTAGATACTTCTATGTTAGCACCTTCGGCGATAGCCGGTAGAACGAATTCTTTGTTTTGGTTTACCTTCATTACGTAATGATAAAAAAATCTACCCTTGTAGCCGAGGATTTTTATATAGGCGTTAAAAGTGTCGATAAGATCTCGAACCCGGTTTTCTATTATTGTCGGAAAAACAATCTCAGTACTGGTGCCGTACTTTTTGACAACATCGTAGATGTTGTATTGGAAGTTTCCTTCTCTGACGATTAGCTCTCCGTCAGGATTTATGTCTAAATTTTGAGTGTTGAATTCTTCGAGGCCTAATCTCCAAAACTTTCTGAATCCATTTTTCTTCTTCCCTTTTTTCTTTAATTTAATTTTTCGTTTGCTCATTTATATTTTTAGTATAAGTTAAATTTTATTATTATGATATAAATTTTGTGGACAAATAACCCAGCTCTTTCTAATATTTTTAAGAAAGGGCTGGGTTAAAATTTTTTACAATATCATTTTTCTTTTCCCGTTCTCGCCCCGCTCATTTCTCATCCGACTCGCCGCATCAATCAATTCGCCTTGCCCCGTCCATTTCTCGACCTACTTTTTATCTTCGTGGCTCAAATGCTTAGATTAATTTCAATTTAGTTAACAAAAATAGGGACACCTCCTCGTCCGCCAGCTGGCGGAACTCGACTCCTATTTATTGTTTAACTAAATCATCGATTAGTTTAAGCATTTGACCACTCGAAAAAAGACGGTCTGCGAAAAGTACAGAGCTTCGCTTTATAAATACATCGTGCGATTTGTTCGGATTTCCCGCGCAGCCCCATAACTTTTTTGTCATTTGACGAGACGAAGAAATTTATGAAGGTGATATAGATTTCTATCCAAAATAATAGGTCGAACGCCGAGTCTCACCTTAGCGGGACGAGGAGGCAAGAGAGGGTACCTGTTATTTTGGCTAATAAAATCTATATCATCCCGAGTAAATTTATGAGGAGAGGAACCATGATCAAAAAAGTGATGGGGTGAGAGCGGGAAATTACCAAAAAATTATCTTCCGGCTTGGCGGAGGGAGATGTTAGCCCTTGACTTAATTGTCGCTATGCAATATATTAATAACTGCTTTATTGGCACGTTTAAAACAAGGAGGAGCGGATGGGGTTTGTTGTTTTTGTTGTTGTTGTTGGTATTATTGCGAGTCTCTGGTTTTTTGGAGCAGCCATTCTGGCTATAATGTCAGCGGTTTGGGTCTTTACGGTGGGCGTAGCTTCAGTTGCTTTAATCTTCGGGACAGTTCCTTTTTGGTTATTGGTAACGGCGGCAACCCTATGGATTGCTTATTGTCTTAGTGACAAAGATAGTGATACTGACGATGAATATGATGGGGGTTGGTCAGTCACTGCTCTGGTAACGGTGTTGTTGTTCGGTGCTATTATCGCCGTGGTTAACCACAATATGGTTAGTTTTGAGGGCTACTCAGTATTTTGGACCTGCCTCTTGATTCTTGGATCTTTCGGGGTTTATCTCGTTGTCGGAGGTCTGTGGTCTATCTTTAGGTTTGATAGATTAGGAACTAAGCGAGTGGCCATGATTGAGGCCTGGAAACGTGAAAGATTTGCAGTTCTTGCTAAGTCTGGATTGAGTGATGAGCAGATGATTGTCGATTGTATCAACTCTGGTCCGCCAAAAGAACCAAATACCTATGGTAAGGCGCACGACGATTATAAGACTCAGCAGAATCTTTATCGCGCAGCTTGTGATTATAAAGACAAATTCGAATCAATGATTGATCGGGCCAGGCCCAATCATAACATGGATCGGATTATGTTCTGGATCGGTCTTTGGCCTTGGAGCGTGATTGGTTATGTTCTGCGAGATCCAGTTAAGTTTGTACACGACTTACTCATCAAGGTCTATGAAGCTAGTTATAATCGGACCGTTGGTAAGATTGAGGTTCAATTCAAGACAGTTTTTTCTGAGAATTCATCTAGGTAGAATGGCTTAGTCCTGTAAATGCAGGACTTTTTGTTTACCTCAATTGTTCTTATTTTTATCTTCCGGCTTGGCGGAGGGAGATGTTGATGGTTTTGAGAATAATTCCCAAATCAAGAATTAGGGAGCGATTTTTTATGTAGTAAAGATCATACTGTAATTTTTCGGCAGTATCAGCGATTGAAGAACCATAGCGGTAATTTATTTGAGCCCATCCGGTTAGTCCCGGTTTTATAATGTAGCGTTCTTCATAAAATGGCACTTCTTTTTTTAATTCTTCGAGGAATTCGGGTCGTTCTGCTCGGGGTCCAACAAAAGACATTTCTCCTTTTAATATATTCCATAGCTGAGGTAATTCATCTATCCTCGTCTTTCTCAAAAACTTTCCAAAAATAGTAGTTCGTGGGTCATTCTCTTTAGCCCAAACAGCGCCAGTTACTTTTTCGGCATCTTTTCTCATTGTTCTTAATTTTATTATTTCAAAATTTTTCCCATTCTGACCAACTCTCTTCTGTCGATAGAAAACTGGTCCCGGTGAACCTATTTTTATTATTAAAGCCATAAGAGGAATAAAAGGCAAGATGATGATTCCAAGCATAAATGAAAAAACAAGGTCAAAGTACCTCTTCAATTCCTCATATGTGTTTTTACCGCCTTCCGTAAGGTTCGCC
>CAZCYM010000083.1:0-4213 GCA_964502945.1 uncultured Candidatus Saccharibacteria bacterium | reverse complement strand
GTATGGATTGTCCATTTCAAACTCCATAATACTAAATACTTAATACATAATACGATTCAGTGGTCTAAGAATAACTTCGACGGATTCTTCATGCTCGCCTGGATTGCTCTTTACTGGTTTGTCAGTATTCGAGCCAACTTAAACATCGGAGTGCGTCATCTTATGCCCATTTATGGATTTACTTTTATTCTTCTGGCTGGGGCATTGGTAAAGATCTCTTCTTCTTTCGATCGAAAAAAACTTTTTACTTTTTACTTTTTACTTTTTACTTTGCTGGGCTGGTACTTGTATGAGAACATTTCTGTTTATCCTTACTATCTGACCTACTTTAATCAAGTTGCCCTCCTTCGCCCAGCTTGGGCTCCGGCGGGGCAAGCTGGTTACGTTCCCGGTGGTCATTGGTATGTTGTTGATTCAAATTTAGATTGGGGTCAAGACTTGAAACGTCTAGCTGATTGGGTCAAAGAAAATAATATTAAAAAAATTAGTCTCGACTATTTTGGCTGGTCAGATCAGACTTATTATATAAAAGAGGGGCTTGTATGGATACGCACTGGACAATATACGAATGCCGATGATTTCTTGAAAGATAATCCGGAGGGCGGATATATCGCTGTCTCGGCTAGTTTCTACATGGGTTCACGCGAAAAACCAGAAACCTCTTACGCTTGGCTAGACAACTACAAACCAATCACCATTATAGGTAATAGTATTTTTGTTTGGTATATTGCTCCTTCTAATTAAGCTTTCGACTCTCTAATTTCTCATCCGACTCGCCGCATCAACAAATCCTACGATTTTTATTCATTTTCTTGAATAAAAATTGGGTCCCTTCGTAAGACTACATCCCAATGTTTGTATTCAATAAGAAAATATCATAAATATCTTGAATTTGTGATGAAGCGGCTCAAAGGATTCGAAATTTTCGAGTCTACACTTAATAAACATTATGGCCATAAAAATAAAACGACCCCCGGGTCTCGTTCGCTATATGCGATTGAAACCCGAGGGAGTGACATTGTAACCAGAGATTGCGAGCTGCAGACTCGCACTCCAGCCGGACCACCAGTCCCGGAAAGTTTATCCTTGGACAATTTGGCCACTGGCCAAGCCGCGAAATCATCACCGCGCGGGTCAGCCGATGGGCCACTTCTACAACGGCGGGCTTACTTACGATCTTGCCGGGCATCCCGCCACCACTGCCCCGACAACGCGTTGGCGACGCAAGTGTGCGACCAGCGACGGACATCTTTCTCCGTCGGTACACGCACGATTCTTGCGCCGCCAACTACGACGCAGGAACTGCCGATCGGACTGTGGACGTCTCCACAGCGGGTTTTAATCGACGAACGCCCGATCCACGCAGTCCCTGCAATTACAAAGACGGAAGAAATGCACTGATTCCAGGGTCTGCTCACGAGGAGCTCCCCAAGTCCATGCCCCTTCCTTCCGCCATAGTTTGAGCCCCATAAAAGGGTTCGAAGAAGCCAGCAAACAAGAAACTTACCATTACGTAGAGATCCCGAAGACCTTTTGAGGGTCTTTATTTACAATCTTTCAGGCCTAAATTTATTACTTGAATGCCTAGATTTGTAGAGTTTTACTGGCTTTTCCGAGCCCTTTTTGAACTCGTTGTTTATTAAGAACTATTATACCTACAGTATAGCAAATTTCATCCAATAAGTCAAGGTGTCCGTTCTTATAATCATCGCATGTACGATTGTTATAAGAACAGGTCACAAGTCTTGCCTCACAAATCATAATTTAAACAGACTTAATAATTCGGTTTCTCTAGAGCCTACCGACTCCGCTACTACCATATCCACGTAATTGCTAATTTTTAATTTTTCACATATATCAGATAGCTCTTCCTTGCAAGGATATGGAAAAACAAAAACACTTCTTTGGAGCATAAAAAATCCCATATATTTTAATCTTCCCCTCAAACTATCTCTTTTTCTATTAAATTCTCTGGGGATATCAAATATTACTAACCTCCACTTTTTATCCCATTTGGGATATCTATTCTTAAAATATTTTAAACCGGCTCTTTCTAGCCAAATTACTCCCCTATCAGTAAACCTAAAGGTATCATTACCGATATTCTTTATTAGGCGTCGATGCTCAAGGTTCTTTAACCCTTTATAAGTTTGCGTGCTAGAATAACCATAATTATTGAAATCGCTATATCTAAATCCTTTATACGGAATCCGGCTAAGGCCCTCACCTAACTCATCGATAAATTCAAAAATTCCTATAATAAATTTTTTGATAAAATGCTCCCTCATTACTTTATCTTATAAATCTAGTACATACGTTGATTATAAGACAATGATAGTTAGAAATCAATTATCTTCACCTTTTTAGTTTTTGAAATATAAAGCTTTATCTTAACTTAAGTGAAATAAGCAAATCCCCTGCCCCTTGGCCATCGGAACCGGCATTGCCAGCTTTGGGAACAATAACGGTATAAGCACCTTCTAAATCAGAGGGAATGTGGATCTCAAATTTCCTCTTTGATTTCATCCGACCAGAACCAGAGCAAAGATGACATTCTTTTTCGGGTAGTTTTCTTTTACCGTGACATTTGGGACAAATACCAATTCTCGTGAATACGCCGAAGGCACTCTTTGATGTCTGCCTGACTTGACCGGCTCCCCCGCAAGTTCCACAGTTCACCATTTTATATCCTTTCTCCACACCATTACCCCCACATGAACCGCATTTATCTAAAATTGCATATTCAAAAACTCTAGCCGTCCCAAGATCTTTTTTACTTATAGTTGCCTCCAAATAAATATCCTCGCCCTTTTGCGGCTCTTCTTGATAACTTGGCCGAGCATAACCACCCCCGCCCATCATATCGGAGAAAGCTTCAAAGATATCCTCAAATCCACCGCTGGCCCTTCCGCCTCCAAATCCTCGAAAAATATCCGAAAAGTCTGCATATTCCTGCCCGCCCTGAGCATGGTCGAAGGGTCCGCCCTGGAAGGCGCCGTCATTATATGCAGAACCAAAATGATCATAACTTTCTCGTTTTTTTGGGTCAGACAAAACCTGATAGGCCTCATTAACCTCTTTAAATTTGGCCTCATTACCTCCTTGTTTATCAGGATGATACTGGTGAGCCATTTTGCGATAAGCCTTCTTAATATCATCTGGCGAAGCTGTTCTGGGCACACCTAAGGTTGTGTAGTAATCTTTGCTCAAGCTTGTAAGCTGGTAAGCTGGTAAGCTGGTAAGCATCTTGCTTACAAGCTTATTTGCTTATCGGCTTATTGGCTATATTATTAACATTTCCGCCTTAACGTCTCTTTCCTCAATCTTGAAAAACTTAACTTTCTTTAATATCCAGAATACAAACATTCCAAGAAATACTGCCAACCATACAAATATCCAACCAACGCTCCATAGTATCAAAAATAATCCGAAAGCCAATGCCGGTGGAGCATATTGGAAGTACGGCTCAAGAAACGAATTCGCCTCCCTAACCACTTCCTGGGTAACCTGATTTAAAACTAGATCTTTTTGTTGGGCACCGACTTCTTGTAGTTTACCTCCTAAACTCTGCTCAACTACTGCTTTAATAAAAAGCTCGCTCGAAGAAGGAAGCTGTTGGATATTTTTAAATTCTTCGATGGCCGGACTTTGATAAGCGGCGAATGAAGCCAGTACAAAAAAAGCGATTACAAAATTCATGAGTCCCTTTCTTAGAAATACCCTGGAATTGATTTTAAAACGCTCATTCATTTCGCCATGGACAAGATCCTGAGCATGATAAAATAAAATCACCAATATGAAAATCCCGACTAAATTAAGATTGCTAATTTTGAATAACAAAGAATATGTAACACCAACAATAAGACCCAAGTATGTACTCCAAAGACGATTTTGGAAAACCACGATACCGATCGATAAAAGAGATAAGAGAGCCAAAAAAAGAATAGATGTAATCGTTAAATTAGTTATATTCTGGATATCGAAAAGCGACCCCCTCATCCACACCTGGACCCCGGCCCACATCCAAAAACTGGTTACAGCAACCAACACACACCACAATATAAATTTATTCATTTTTGACACGTTTCAAATTAAAAATTTAAAGTTAAAAGTTGAAAATTACAGTTCAAAATTTTAAATTTTAAGATTCGTTCCATTGATTCGAAAGAAAACAAGCTACGCTCATAATTTTTATTGTCTTTTTACTCATTTT
>CAZCYM010000082.1:1916-4242 GCA_964502945.1 uncultured Candidatus Saccharibacteria bacterium | reverse complement strand
ATTGAGTAATGCTGGCTGTCATTCCAAGTATAAACCGATTTTTTAGGGTTAGCGAAATCAGTATAGTACTGAAGAGCATTTTCACCGACTCTTACCGAATTTACAGAGCGCGTAAATGTAGCCCTGGTGTTGCCAACATTTGTCATCTTTGTCCCGCCCTGAAGAAAAAGAGCCGAAAGAATATCGGTTGAACGATTTATATTTTCTGAAGTGCCTATTGCCGCTCCGGCCTGAATGATATTACCACTGGGATCAAACTTGGTAAGAAGCTCAACACTTTTATTAAATTCTTCCCAATCTTTAGGCGGAGTGGTTATCCCGGCTGTATTTAACATGTCTTTATTGTAAAAAATTGCTAGCGTATCAATATAAAGAGGCACGGCGTAAATCTTGCTTTCAAAAACTAAATCTTGGTAGGCAACGTCAACAAATTGCTTCTGAAAATCAATCGCGGCTGGGTATACTATTTCTTTGGAGTCGGATGAATCTGGCATCGGCGCAAGTTTATCGCGATGTTTGGCCAGCCAGGTATGATGAATCATCACTAGGTCTGGACCGGCGCCAGTGGCTAAGGCGTCGATCAGGACTTTCTCGTAGTCTTTATAGGAAAATTGTCGATAGTTGATCTTTATCCCCTGCTCAACTCGCTGAAATGCAGAAAAAACATCCGCAAAGCTCTGTCGATCGTCATAAACGCCCCAAAATTCAAGCGTAGCCCGACTTGGACTTCCTCTATCTATGTTTTGAAGAACAAGAAGTACGGTTATAAAAACAACAAATACAACTGTACCCAGAAGAATATAAATCAACTTATTTTTGCCTAAAAAACTAAGGATCATCATTTTTTATTAAAAACTAAACCGAAATGAAACTTTCCAGCATTAAGAGCACGAACAAATAATAAGCCCCGCCTCTCAGCCGTCGATGCTATACTTTCCTGACTGAGGCGTAAATCGTCTGGAGGACCAAAACCACCAGTTCCCCTTTTCCAGTCAATAATGACGAAGTCGCTTTTTGTTTTTAAAACCCTAGCGCCTTCTCTGATAATATCTTCTTGTTTTTGTGACTGAAAAAGAACATTTGAGATCAAGACAAAATCTTGTGAACCATCGGGCAAGCTTGAGCTTCCCAATACTTCTAGGTTTGTCCTTATCGTCTCTATGTTTTCTAAGCCCTGAGACCTTGCTTTTGCTCGAAGGTTGTCAAGCTTATCTTCCAAAATATCTAGCGCGTAAACTTTACCAGATGGACCAACCCTCTCAGCCATATAAATAGCAAAATAACCACCGCCGGAACCAAAATCTGCTATCTTCATTCCTTCTTTTATTCCAAACTGCTCGACTATACTTAACGGATCGAGAAAACCACCCGTTCCAACGGGGTTAGTTCCTAAAGAAATTGGGAGGGCCGAGACCTGTTGCATCTATACTATCTTAACACAACAAGGAAAATTAAATAAAAGAGTAATAAACAATCGAGCTAAACAGAGGTTTAACCTCTGTTTAGACCATTGCTACAGAAGCCAACCCATCACTAGACTCAAGCTTCATCACCCTTACTCCCTGCGTGGCTCTGCCCAAAATGGAAATACTATCAATTTGAGTACGGATAACTTGTCCCTTTCGAGAAACAGCGACAAGCTCTTTATTCTCTTCGGATACAATGTGAGCTGATACAACTTTTCCGGTTTTCGGAGTAACTTTAGCCGTCATGATTCCCCTTCCGCCTCGATTCTGAACTTTATAGAACTTGAGGTCAGATCTTTTGCCATAACCGTTTTCAGTAACAATCAAAATATGAAGGCCTTTTTCGACTCCGGCCGGTACGACATCGGCCCCGACAATACGCTCATCTTTTTCTATCCTAATCCCAATAACGCCAGAAGCGGTTCTTCCCATCGGACGCACATTATTCTCCTTAAACCTAATGGCATTGCCCCCGGAAGTAACTAACATAACTTGATCTTTGCCCGAAGTAGACAAAACCCATTTTAACTCATCATTGCCTTTTAATTTAATCGCTACCATGCCTGTCCGACGAACCTGAGAGAAAGAATCCATGTCAACTTTCTTAACAACGCCATTGGCTGTAATCATGAAAAGATAGGCCCCACCCTGATCTTTAGAAATCGGAACAACTGCCGTAATCAAATCACTTGGAGCAACTTGGAGAAAGTTAACAATGGCCTTGCCTTTGGATTGACGCGAAGTCTCCGGAACTTCATAACCCTTGGTCTGAAAAACTTTGCCAGAATTTGTAAAAAATAAAAGGCTGTCATGGGTGTTGGCTAGGAAAAACTGAGTAACAATATCCTCTTCTTTGGTAG
>CAZCYM010000082.1:0-1906 GCA_964502945.1 uncultured Candidatus Saccharibacteria bacterium | reverse complement strand
CCGATTAAGCCCTTGCCTCCCCTTTTTTGAGAACGAATGCCTTCTGGCGGCATTCTTTTAATATATCCGCCCCGAGTAAGCATAAAAAGCGAGTCTTCTTCGGGAACAAGTTCTTCCTCGCCTAATTCTTTAAGGGGAGACTTGATGACCTTAGTCCGACGCTCATCGCCGTATTTTTCTCTAACCTGTTTAAGTTCTTCTTTTATTACGCCCATGATTTTTTTGGGACTAGCCAGCAGATCCTCGAGATAAGCAATCAGTTCATTTTTTTCCTTTAGCTCGTCATTTATCTTCTTTCTTTCAAGACCGGCCAATGCCTGGAGTTTCATTTCCAAGATTGCACTAGTCTGTTTATCTGAAAATTTAAATTTCTTGACTAAATTTTTATGGGCGTCTTCTTTTGAATCAGAGGCTCGAATTATTTTTATTATCTCGTCAATGTGGTCTAGGGCTTTTTTAAGTCCCTCAAGAATATGAGCTCGATCTTTGGTTTTTTGGAGTTCAAACTTCGAACGTCTGATGACAACTTCCCTTCGATGTTCGATAAATTTTTCAAGAAGCGATTTTAAGCCCAGTATCTGGGGTTGAATCCCATCAACCAGACCTAGCATATTAAAATGGAATGCTTTTTGAAGTTCGGTATATTTAAAAAGTTGATTCAAAACTTTTCTAGGAAAAGCGTCTTGCTTAAGATCAATTGCAATTCTTAGTCCATCTTTATCAGATTCATCGCGGATATCTCTTATTCCTTCCACCCTCTTCTCTTTAACCAGATCAGCCATTTTTATAATTAGCTCGGCTTTGTTAACTTGATACGGTATTTCGGTAATAATAATCTGAAATCCCTTTTTATCTTCGACAATACTCGCCACTCCACGAATCATTACCGGACCTCGGCCAGTAGCATAAGCGTTGATTATGTCCCGTTCATTATATATGACTCCCCCGGTTGGAAAATCTGGGCCCTTCACAAATTGAACAAGCTCATTGACATCCGCATCTTTATTGTCTATCAGATGCATCGACGCATCGAGAACCTCGGTAAGATTATGGGGCGGAATATTAGTAGCCATACCAACGGCAATACCCATCGAACCATTTATTAAAAGGTTGGGAATCCTAGACGGCAAGACAGATGGCTCTTGAACTGAACCGTCATAGTTATCTTCAAATTTTACAGTATCTTTATCTATATCAGATAATAATTCTTCGGTTATCTTTGTCATGCGACACTCTGTATTATGGTTTATGAACCCATTGCCGACAAAAGAATGGCAATTGCTATCAACCTTAATGGAGTAAACTCTTTGCGGTTCTTGATCTTCTATTTTTACAACTGGTTCGTAAGCGTATCGAAGGCGAAGAAGATGGTTAAAAATGTTTTTTACTTTTAACTGATTATCGGCTTTGATACTATCCAATATATTGCCGCGATTAACCACAAGATTGGGGTATCTATCGAAGTTATGTTTTAAGGCAAATTCCTTATCTGCGTATTTTGGAGAGAGATAAGAATAGACAAAATCACGAAGAAACGGGATTGAATCGGTTTGAGAGTAATTTTTTGATATGCGCCGCACCAATTGATCTAATTTACTACTTTTTCTTTCTGAAATAAAACCGATATTACTTTGAAAGAGGATATAATTTGCTAGATCTCTTAAATATAATTTATAAGTAGTACGATAACTATCGAAATGCTTTGTGGACAAAATACCAAAGCGTAGTAATAATAACTGGATTTGGCTAATCAGCTTCTCACTTATAGAACAACAGCTTAATTCATTCATTTTACTGCTAAAACTGACGCTACCATCACCCTCAAAATATGACCTTAGAAATGAGGCTACCACCGTTTTTGAAGAACCGAAGATAGTTTCAGGAATTTCCTTTTGAGCAGATTTAA
>CAZCYM010000081.1:1295-4302 GCA_964502945.1 uncultured Candidatus Saccharibacteria bacterium | reverse complement strand
ATCATCATTATCTGAAAACTGTTTCAGGGGACATTAGAGGATTGGAAACTACTATATTATTGGATAGCGCTTCTTTTTGCCCGGAGCTTCTTGTAAAACTAGCGTTGTCTTGTTGTTAGTCCCTGCTATAATAATATTATGCGAAGTGAGGATATTAAAGACCTAAAAATTAAATATTTAGAATATCTGGAAATAGAGAAGAATAAATCTCAGAAAACACTTGAGAATTATGGGCGGTATTTGGATAGGTTTTTTGGCTTTGCCAAAATCAAGACCATCGGCCAGCTCAACGAAGAATTGATCAGGCAGTATCGCCTATACCTGAATCGTTTGCGGAATAGTGAAGGCGAAGGATTAAAAAAGATTACCCAGAACTACCACATCATTGCTCTTCGTAACTTTTTGAAGTATTTGGCTAAGACCGGAGTAAAGACGGTTGCGGCCGAGAGAATAGAACTGGGTAAGCAAGAAGATAGGGAGGTAACGTTTCTTGAATTGGATGAGCTAGCCCGTCTAATAAGCGCACCAAGTGGAACATCCCTTGATGTTCTTCGCGATAAAGCGATACTCTCGACTTTATTTAGCACCGGTATGCGGGTATCTGAACTTTGCTCGCTGAATAGGGACTCGATAGATCTTAAAAGAGGGGAGATGCCAATTCGGGGCAAGGGCGGCAAGATAAGAATGGTTTTTCTCTCAGATGAAACCAAAAAACTCCTTCAGGAATACATAACTAAACGCCCAGATGCCGATGAAGCCCTTTTCATTCGAATCCCTAAGGGTGGGACTTTTTCTAAGGATTCGGATCTAAGATTAACTCCAAGAAGTATTCAGAGAATTATTAAAAAGTATTCGATAAAAGCCGGAATAGTCGGAAAAAATGTTTCACCGCACACTCTTCGCCATAGTTTTGCGACCGATCTTCTTCGCAATGGTGCCGACATTCGTTCAGTTCAAGCCATGCTTGGCCATGCTTCAGTTACCACAACTCAAATCTACACTCACGTTACTGATAAACAGCTGCAAGAAGTCCATCAAAAATTCCACAACAAGAACAAAAAATAATATCACTGTCTTATAACTGTTTCGTACGAAACAGTTATAAGACAGTGATTCTTGTACAAGATAAAGACCGATAATTATCGGTCTTTATTGAACATGCCGGTTTATTAAATCAATAAATCTTAGTGGATCAATGTTGGTGTCGTTAACTTTGACTATGAAGTGGAGATGAGGACCGGTGGCTGAGCCCGTAGAACCAGATAAACCTATGATTTCGTCCTTTTTAACTTTTACTCCTTGTCTTACATTTATTTTTGATAAGTGGAGATACATGGATAAAATTCCGGAACCGTGGTCAAGAATAACCATATTACCTTCAAGAGAAAAGTTTCTGGCTATGAGTAGGACCACTCCCGAGTTAATGGCTTTTACCGAAGTTTTGTTGGCCGCCCTCAGGTCGACACCGTTATGCCTAGTCTGGCCATTGAGATAAATCCTTTTCCCTCCGAACTCGTCAGTAACTGAAATAATATCAAGCGGTGGGCGATAGTCACCCTTGGTATGGTCGGCCCAAGCATCTTTCTGAGTATAGGCATTCTGTATAATCTGAGATTCCTTTTTTCTTCTTGCCGAATCGACTGGAGTAATCTTTCGGCCGATTTTTGTTTGAGGAAATTGTTTTTGTAGAACTTCAATTTCCTGGTAGAAGAGAGGATCAAGCCTATTGCCTCGGCCGCATTCTATACGATGAAGAGGATACTTATCTGGCTTAGTGTTGACATCCACACCTATGAAAACATTCCCATATTGATTTGGCAGGTAACTTTTTCCAAAACCGGAAATACACACTAAAGAACCTTGCCATTGAGGAGCAATTCTCACAATAACAACGTCGCCCTGGCTAACTGTTGGATTAAGGACACTAAGTGTCTGAGCATTAAACACACTCGAAAAGAGAAGAAATAACAGAGCTGCAACTACTATTTTCAAAGGACACCTCCTTTATAGATTTACTGTATAATATACAGATACATAGGCGGCTGTCCAGTAAGCAATATCGGCATCCGACAAATCTGCTTTCCGGAAGTTTTTAAATTTTGTTTTTGAGTTATCTACGTAAAAAGAGCGTGATCTAGACAAGAAGTGGGGGGAAGAATTAAATGGCTTATTCAAGTAAAGTTACTATTCGAGGGGATTTCTTTCAAGCGGTGACGGAGGCGGGGCTTTGTAAATAGAGTCGAAGCGTTCTTCTTTAATAGTGCCGTCATTCATAGTTATTTTTCTTAAAAAATATGCCTTCATTGCCCCGCTAGGTTTACGGTCGTACTGGACAGGTCCTTCCATTGTAACTTTTCTCCCGTCATCAGAGCCGTATATCTCTACGCTTAGTTGGCTTCCTATTACCTTTGTTTGAATTAGAATGTGGCTTGCCGTGTCGTTGATAAATTTTAGATCAACAACCCCTGGATATATTGTTGAGTCGAATCCCTGCGGATTATAATATTGGACCGGGAATGAATGGGGCTTCCGCTCTTTGATAGCTAATCCGGACATTATTGCCGCTCTAAATACTGTAGTGGAAACCTGGCAAAGCCCACCGCCATATTCATACTCTAACAGGCCGCTCTTAATAACAAGTTCAGCTTCATAGCCATTTTGACCGTCGACCTCGCCCAAGAGCTTGTTGAAAGAAAACTCTTCGCCCGGCTTTAGAATTACCCCGTTAAATTTAGACATGCCCAGCCTTAGATTATGTATTCTTGAAGCACGAGATTTACCGTAGTCGGAAGTTCCTCTGCCCAAGAGGGATTTTATGCCCAGATTATTTATTTTTTCTAGAGTTATGGCTGGCTCTATGGTGTCAAATGATAAATTAGCCGAAGTTTTATTGTCGAACATTGCCAAAGCTATAGTACTAAATGATTTTTCTATATTTAACTTTCTTCCGTTTGCTGAAGGCACAAAGACATCTGCCCGCTGGTCTTTAAAATTTAATTTTGCATCT
>CAZCYM010000081.1:0-1285 GCA_964502945.1 uncultured Candidatus Saccharibacteria bacterium | reverse complement strand
TATGTAGCCACGGCGGCATAAGAGATTCTTTTATCTTCTTTGCCGGTGTAGTATCGTATGTATGAGTCTATCCATTTTGCAACCTCGGAGCTTTTTATGTTTACCTGTATATCGTCAACATTTAGTAGTAGATCATTTTTGAGACCAAACTCTAGCTTTGGGTAAAATTCTTTTACTGATAGGCGAGGCAACTCTTTCTCGGGTTTGATGGATAAAGAGTTAATAATCGCTCCCAAATAAAAACTCCCGCCAATCACGAGAGTATATTTCAACAGAGAAACTGTTTTCTTGCTGATAAAAGACATATTATTTCTCTACGCGAGGCAGGCGTATAGTAAGGACACCGTTCTTTATAGAGGCTTTGGCGTTGTCCGGATCTATCTCTGCGGGTAAGATAATCGATCTTGAGAAAGAACCCCAGTAAAGTTCTCGGTGATAGTAATCATTAGATTTCACTTTTTCTTCTGAGCTACGGTGGCCTTTTATTGTAACTACATCTTTAGTTATTGAGACATCAATGTCTTTTGGATCGGTTCCGGCTATGGTTGACTGTATTACTATATCTTTCCCATTTTGAAAAACATCTACAGTCAAATGACCCTCCTCTTGAAGTTCTTTTTTTACTGCTAACTGAGGCTCAAATTCGTTTTCGAAGTCATTGTTCATAATTCTATAATATCACAAATGCCAATATTGACCCAAGTCCTAATATGGCGTTACTGGGTGGCTATCCTTAAGACGGTCGAACAGGATCGATATCAAGAAAGCCATGCCTAAAAGTAGTGAGGTAGTATAGAGTAAGGCAGAGACCTGGCCTTCAAATGTAAATATAACCATATTGAAGGTGAAGTGAAATAGGGTGGCCATTAGCATTCCGGTTATGATTAATTTTTTCTTGTGATGTCTGAAGAACCAAGAAATAGCCAAAAAATAGCCAAGGAGACCTCCGGAAAGAGTGTGCAGTAAAGTTGCCCCGATAAATCTTAGGATCAGAGTATTTACGGTTGTTGCCAATCCATCAGGAGCGGTTTGAAACACATTCAGAATATTTTCTATGGCGGCAAAACCGAGAGATGCAGCTATCATGTATATCATGGCGTCTATGGGTTCGTCGAATTCGGGGTTGTCCATTACCATTATCTTAATGGCGTAAAACTTAACCATTTCTTCAACAAAGGCTGACCACATAAAGAACTCCGGACTGTTTGGCATCAAAAACCCCATTGGTAGGCAGTAATTTTTTAAGGTGGCTATTTCTCCGCATTTTACCAGTGCAAGCTGGAGG
>CAZCYM010000080.1:0-4589 GCA_964502945.1 uncultured Candidatus Saccharibacteria bacterium | reverse complement strand
GACCTAGAACTTTCCTCAGAGAAGCATGTAACAAATGTGTGGCTGTGTGTAATCGAGTCGCTTTTTTAAGTTCTTCTTCACTCCCAGCTTTCAATTCTCCGGTATCCAGTATCAATCCGTGCCCACCAAATTTTTTCTCCGCACCGGCTCGTGATTTTTCCTGATGCTTTTTAAATTCTTCGTCAAATGCTTTTCGGCTTAAATCTTTTGCTTTATCCTTGGCAATATCTTTGATTAGCTCGTAAGGTAAGCCAAAACTCTCATACAATTTAAAAGCTTCGGGAGCGCTAACTTTCTCTAATCTTTTTAATTCATTTAAGCCGTTCCGAAGAGTTTTATTAAATTTTGTAAGTTCCTCGGAATACACATTCAGTATTTCATTTCTTCTGACTTGTAATTCTGGATATTGGTCCGCATAAGTATTTATAACAGAATCTATAATATCCTTGGATATATTAAGGGCCATAATTCGCCGCATCAATCGGCGCATCACATAACCTTGTTCTTTATTAGATGGGATTACTCCTTCTGAAGCAAGAAATACAATCGCTCTAGAATGATCAGCTACTATCCTTTTTGTTCTTAAGTCAAAATGATTGGGCAAACTGTCTATTATTGGTTCAAATAAATCGGTTTCAAAAATATTTTTCTTTTCTTGAGAAATCATGACAATCCTTTCTAATCCCCACCCCACATCAACTCCTTTTTGTGGAAGAGGTGTCAAGTTTCCATCTTTATCTGATGAATATTCCATAAAAACAAGAGTTGCAACCTCCAAATTATCGACATAAACTTCGTTTGCCGCACCACATGGTCCTTCCGGACCAGCCGGCCCCCAAATATTATCTTCTCTTGGCCCCTTTTTAACTTTATCCTCCGGTAAAAGAGCAACCCATGCATTGTATGATTCTTCATCAAAAGGAATTTTTTCATCTCCGATAAAAACAGTAGCCGAAATCCTTTTTTTATCTATTCCCATTTCCTTAGTAATAAATTCATGAGTCCAGCTAACGGTCTCTTTTTTGAAATAATCTCCGAAAGAAAAATGTCCCAACATTTCAAAGAAGGTTAAATGCGATTCATCTCCGACCTCATCAATGTCGGAAGTTCTCATTGATTTTTGTATAGAAGCAGCTCTTTTGCTCCCAAAGTCTTTTATTGGGTCAGCCTTCCCAAGAAAATATGATTTGAACTGTTGCATTCCGGCGGTTGTGAAAAGCACCGACGGATCATCGGGTAACAAAGAAGATGATTCTACCCACTTGTGGCCCTTACTTTCAAAAAAATCTTTAAATTTTTTGCGTATCTCTTGATGGGTCATTTATTGAGAATATCAAAATTTAAGTAAATAAAAAAGGGCTATGTGTGTTTGATTTTATTAAATAATGCAAGTATACTGTGATAAATTTGTATTTTGAAAAAGAGATGCAATGTCCGAATGACTCGGTTATGATATTTCCCGCCAAGACCATGTGGATGGTTCCAATACTCTTTTGTCGCTATTACAAGATAACCATAGAATAAGCAAGAAACGATAAGAGAGATCTCCCGCAACTTTTGGAGAACATAGGGATTGCCGTAAATCTAAACTGCAAAGTCATCAACCACGCTCGTGTGCTAGCTTATGACAAAACACTCATGGAAAAGGTGGCTAATCTGGGCATAGGAATATCGAGCTGTCCGGGCAATTATCTTGCCTCAGGATATATTAAAGATATTAGAGAATTGCGATTAGCAGAACAACTAGAGGCCGGAGTAAAAGTATTTTTAGACCATGATGACGATCTATTCTTTCCAACTTTAAACGATGTGGCCCATATGTGCTTAAGTAGTGACCTAACGATGGATCACCTAAAACAGATGCTTAAAAATGCTTGGGATACAATTCCTGGAAAATTACTAAGAGTGGCCACTTTTTAAAAGTGGTTTTTTATGGGGAGGTATACGGGATTTGCACCCGTGCTCGCAGTTCCACAAACTGCTGTGCTAACTACTACACCAATACCTCCATAAACTTTTCTTTTTCTACTTTATCATTATGGATAAGAAAATGACAATTATGACGAGGACGGAAACATAAAAAAGAGAGATTTTGACTTTAATGTGCTATGATAAAGATGATGACGTCTTTATTTAAAGACTACCCAAGAAGGCACTTTCATCCTTTAGGTGCAAGAATAATAGGATGGAATATTCTCCTGCTAATAATAGTCAAACTTATTCTCCCCCAGTCTGCATTTCAACTGGCTAGTTTTATAAACTCCATTCCTACATTTGACTCTCGCGAAATAATTAAATTCACTAACAAGTCACGGATAGCCAAAAATCTCCCATCCCTAAAAGCTAACGCTCAGCTCGACCTAGCCGCTTCGAAGAAACTTAATGACATGGCTACAAAAGAATACTTTGCTCATATTAGCCCTGCAGGGATTAATCCTTGGTACTGGATAAAAGAATCTCAGTATCAATATCGTGCCGCTGGTGAAAATCTCGCCATTGGTTTTCCTACCGCGAGAGAAACAGTTCTAGCTTGGCTAGATTCCCCCTCTCATCGAGACAATCTATTAAATAATCAGTATATTGATATAGGAGTAGCGGTTAAAGCAGTTGAAATCAACGGAGATAATGGCATATTGGTTGTCCAAATGTTTGGTTTACCAGTACAAACAGTTTCTTCTGTTGTTAAGCCAGCTCCAATTAAAAATCCGGTTCCGATTCAAGTGGCTGTAATTTCTCCATCTGTCTCACCGATAATCAGTCCGGTGACCCAAACAAAAGGAGAGTCGGTTACGGTTCAATATGTTTCAACCAATGAAAACTTACCGCCAGTAGAAAAACCGCTGGCGATAAAGTACGATGACAGAAAAAATGCAAAAATTGTTTCCGAAGTCTTCAATAATGCTTTTTCTGTATATGCTCTAGCAATTGCATTTCTATCAATCTTGGCCCTTGCTCTATTTGAGAGAAACCGAAGCATGGCCTTAAAAATGTCCCTCAATATCGCTCTGTTCATTATTTCTATTGCAATTCCGGCAACTCAAATTACGCTTAAGGGTTTAGTGTTTTAAATAATGCCAATTAAGAATACTACAATCATATTGTTGATGGTTTTCTGTACCATTTATGGCTGGCTTAATTTTGACTTTGTTTCCTATGAATTGGCATCTATCGTTGGAATTTATAAAGAGACCTCGATCGATTATGGTACAAATATAATTTCTAATGACACAACCTACTTGTTTCCCGTTAGTTCTGAAAGAAAAAACGATGAATCAAAGTCGTCACCCAAGGTTCCGACTTCGATCAACAATAATGTTTTTTCTTTTCGACTCGATATCCCTATTTTAAATATTGGGGCGCCTATTGTTTTTGAACCAACCACTTCTGAACAAAGGATATATTCTGCCCTAGAGAATGGCGTCGTCCATTATGCCGAAACACCGAAGCCGGGACAACCTGGAATATCAATCATAATAGGTCACAGTTCGGTTTATCCCTGGTACAAAGGAAACTACGGTTATATATTCTCAAAATTATCAAAACTTCAGACAGGAGATATTATTACCATAGAAAACAATGGCCAGATTTTAAGTTACAAAGTAAGTCGTTCAATTGTTTTCTCGCCGACAGATTCCGACGACTTTGCCCTTAGAGAACTCGAATCAACTAACAGCTCATCCATAGTTTTAATGACCTGCTGGCCAACCGGAACTAATGCTAAAAGAGTGGCAGTTAGGGCAGATCTCATAATCTAATAAATCAAGGAGTTCCCATCCTTGATTTATTGTCTAGAAACGTTAAGTTGATCTAAGACCTTTTTAAAATTAAATAGACGAGGTATTAAAATGGGAGGCGGTCACCGAACTGACAAAGACCGCTTTCTGGCGGTCTTCAAAATCAATGTAGTAGTTTTTATTATCGAACTACTAGCAGGCTGGCATTCTGGGAGTTTGTCTATGGTGTCAGATGGTTTTCATGTATCGTTACACATAGTCGTATCTTTAATCGCCCTCGTATCTGAATACAAGTTTGGAGGGCTGGCGCCCGATAGAATTAAGCTATGGTCGGCAGGAATAAATATAATTCTATTTTTTCCGTTAGCTGGATTAATCAGTTATGAGGCCTATAAAAGATTAATTAATCCGCCGACACAAAATCTAAACTCAGTATTTTTCTTAGTAGCTTTTTTAGGCCTTGCCGCCAACATCTATACGATTATTATTCTCCGCAAAGGAACTAGTAAGCAACATGCGAATAATAAAAACAGGCCCCTTCTTCTAGCTCACATGGTCTTTGATGCCATCTGATCAGTTATAGTTATCCTCGGCGGAATAGCAATTTATAAAACCGGATCAAATTTTATAGATCCGAAGCTGTCTTTTGTATTGTCTGGATTAATTGTTGCCGGAGCGTTGTGGATGTCCTGGGAACTTTTTTACGGACATAATCATAATCACTAGTCACTGCCCATTGTTAAATGGGCTTTTTTAATATATAATTTACTGATTATTCCGTACTTCGGGGTGGCGTATGCCGGTAGTACGACTGCTTTGGGAGCAGTTAGACCGAGTTCGACTCTCGGCACCCCG
>CAZCYM010000079.1:0-4601 GCA_964502945.1 uncultured Candidatus Saccharibacteria bacterium | reverse complement strand
CCTAAGCTGGTAAATCCAATTAAGCCTTTTAGCCTGATTGATACGACGGGAGAGTTTAATAGATTTGAGAAACATTTTTGGGATATAAGGGATACTAATCCCAGCACTCCGGAGAATGAATTTAAGGATATAATAGACCAAAGAATTCAAGATATCAAAAATGAAATTTTTTCAGGGGACATAGATATTCCTTTGACTAGATTTGATCGAAACGGAGGATTGAAAGGCGATCTTGCCCACGTCTATCTTTTGTATGGTACGCCCCACTTTAAGGCCAAACTTTCTCAGGGCACTTATCACGTCGAGCTTATGGTCTGGTATTACTTTGATTTTCAGGGCAAACCAATTTTTAAGTTTCTTTTCTATAATAACTACGGCACAGTTCGTCTGTTCAGACGGCATATTATGATGGCGAGTCCCGAGAACCTATTTGATCCAATGATATCGCCTCTTAAGGAGATCAGTAATAGATTCATGAATACGCCAGAAGAATTGTACGAAGTTTGGCGAGAATTAGAGCTCCAAGATCCAGAATGGGCTTTCTTGGGTGCCCTATTGCAGTTTTCGTATTATTCGGATGTTGTTATCGAGGGAGGAGGTAGTAAAGAGTTGGGAGCCCTCGATCCGCCTGAACCGGCAGCATTAACCGCTGAAAGATTTAGGCCTACCGTTTTAGGTCAGCCAGATGATTTTACCGGAAGAGAGTTTATCTATAGTTCTTATCATTCTCTTATTCCTGCCGAGTTGATTATCACTAAAGAAGATCGGCCATCGTTCACTCTGATTACTGGCTATGCAGATGTTGACTGGGAGATAAAGGGAGACGATGCAGAATTTGTTTTGGATCTTAGGATAAGTCTTCAGAATAAGATGACTAGAAAGATCAAAGAATTTTCAGTCCGATTATCGAGTAAAAAGTCTCGAGCGGAAATCGAATTAAAGAGAAGAAACTCCGTAATGATGAAGGTTTTACTAGACGATGTTCAGAATTTTGCTAGACCGGAAGAACCCAGGCAAATTCTTCGTCAGCTTGTTGATAGTCTCGAGCCGGGCACTTACGTTGTAAATGTTGATCTTCGACATCCAGTTACGAAAAAGTCTGCTGGTGGTTGGCGAGAAGAAATTATCATCCGATAGGTTATTAAAACGTCCCCATAAGACCCCTAATTTAATATAAATCCCTAGCGCGATGCTAGGGATTTTTGTTTTAGACTAAGAATTATGATGAAGGTGTATAGATATATACTCCGAAGAATAATTCTGAAGTATAAAACAAAAATAACAGCATCCCTAAAGGGTTATTGCTAAAATTGCCTTATTCTTCGTTTCTCCTCCTCAACATAGTTATTACTATGTCTTTGTTGTCATTCCTAGAATAAGGCAATTTTATCTAATAACGCGCTTGGGAGATATATTAATTTAGGGGTCCTGGGACTTTTATTTTCTCTAAAAATGTGGTTAAATAGGAGCATTAATGGCTGAAGATAACATCTCAAAAATAAAGGAGCGTCTCAGTGTGGTAGACGTTATTTCGGGCTATATCAAGGTTCAGAAAGCAGGCATGAACTTCAAAGCCCGTTGCCCGTTTCATAATGAGAAAACCCCATCTTTTTATATATCTCCCGAGCGTCAGATTTGGCACTGTTTTGGGTGCCAAAAAGGTGGTGACGTCTTTGGATTTGTAAAAGAAATAGAGGGAATCGAATTTATTGAAGCCCTAAGGTTACTTGCCCAGAAAGCCGGGATTAAGCTTGAACAATATGATCCCAAGATTCAGGATACCAAAACAGTATTATACGAAATTTGTGAAACGGCAACTAGATTTTTTGAAAAACAGCTACACCACTCACCGGAGGGGAAACTGGCCCTGGCTTATTTAAAAGATCGTGGATTGAATGATGACACGATCAAAGAATTTCGTCTCGGATTTGCTCCGGAGGGCTGGCACAACCTAAGCCAATTTTTACGCGATTGTGGTTTTAAGGACAAGGATATCATAGATTCGGGGATGGCTATAAAAAAAGAAGGCGGTTTAGACCCCGCACCAGAACAAGTTCGGTACGGGGCACGTATGCACGACCGGTTTCGTTCCAGGATAATATTTCCCATAGCTAATATAAACGATCAAGTCATTGGCTTTACGGGTCGCGTATTCGGTGATAATCATCCGGTTGACGTGGGTAAGTATATCAATTCACCTCAAACGGCGATTTATGACAAAAGCCGTGTTCTTTACGGTCTCAACAAGGCAAAGATCGAAGCTCGCAAGGCCGACCGTTGCTTACTTGTCGAAGGCAATATGGATGCTATAATGTCTTATCAAGCTGGAGTTAAGAATGTAGCTGCTACTTCTGGTACAGCTCTTACTCCAAGTCACCTGCAACTTTTGCAGAGATATACGAATAATCTAGATTTCTGCTTCGATACTGATCAGGCAGGATCGGTTGCTACTAGGAGGGGAATAGGACTGGCCTTAAGCCAGAATTTTAATATTAAAGTAGTTCACCTCCAGGATCCAGACTGCAAAGATCCGGCTGATTATGTTAAAAAATTCGCCCGCCTGCCGGTCGGGCAGGGCCAGAACCCGCCTGCCGGTCGGGCAGGATGGAATGAAGTAGTCATTAGCGCTAAGCCGGTCATCGATTTTTATTTTGATAAATTAAAATCAGAGCTTGATCTTACCTCAGTCGATGGTAAAAAAGGAGTGATCGCTTCCCTCGGCCCCTTGATTAACCGTCTTGCTAGTCAAGTCGAAAAATCATACTGGGTATCTAAGCTAGCCACCGTTCTTAGAACAAAAGAAGAAGCAGTAGAATCAGATATTCTTTCTGCCAAAGACGATCTCGAAGTTTATACCAATAATTCAGCTGAATCAAAGCCGAGTAAACCGATTTCAGATATTTTACCTCCTGGCGATATTCTTTCGGAGGCAATGCTGGCAGTGATTATCAAAAATCCCCCCTTTTTTTATAAAGAGCTTGATGGTATCGAGGTTGGTTTCTTGGATGCCGACACATTAGCAGTAGTCAATGAGATTAAAAGAGTAGGTTTTGATTTTAAGTTTGATAGTTTTGTAAAAAACCTTGATGATAAAAAGAGGATGAAATTAGAATTTGCCCATTTGAAGGCCCAGGAATTTTTAAAAGAATTTGACGATGAGGGACTAATGGCCGAGTTTAAAAATATTAAGAGCAAGCTGGAACAAAGATCAGTTACGGCCCAACTAACAAGTTTAGAATCGGAAATAAAGTTAGCCGAGGCGGATAATGACAAAAGCAAGATGAAGACCCTCCTCAACCAATTTGGCGACTTAGCTAAACAATTAAAGAAAAATTAATGAAAAAATCAAAAAATAAAAAACGAAAACCAGTGAAAAAACTCCAGAAGAAGAGAGCCCGTCTTAAAAAGGTTAAAAAAGCTAAAAAAGTACGTCAAGTTTCAGTCAAGAAAGTAGCTATTACCGAGGACTCTGTTTTAGCCTTGATAGAAAAGGGTAAACATCGAGGCTTTGTTACTCAAACGGAGATAATAAATACATTTCCAAATCTTGACAAAGATATTAAGGGGCTTGAGTCGCTCTATGATCGTTTAGAATCGGCTAACATTAATATCATTGAGTCAGGACAAGTCTTTCACGAAGATAAAGCTCGCGAGTATGATGAAAAAAAGAAGCTTGAGACTGAGCTGGAGGAGGCATCTACCTCTGATTCGGTTCAGATGTATTTGAGGGAGATTGGGAAGTATCCGTTGTTATCAAGTGAAGAGGAGGTAGATCTTGCCAAAAAAATTGAGAAAAACGACGAAGCGGCTCGTCAGAAATTAGCGGTATCAAATCTTCGTTTAGTTGTTTCGATTGCCAAAAAATATGTCGGTCGTTCAGCTAACTTAACCCTGCTCGATCTTATTCAAGAAGGGAATATCGGTTTATTCAAGGCAGTTGAGAAGTTTGATTATAAAAGAGGTTATAAATTTTCAACTTATGCCACTTGGTGGATCCGTCAGGCCATTACCCGGGCTTTAGCTGATCAGGGTAAAACTATCCGCATCCCGGTTCATATGGTTGAAACTATAAATAAATATCAGCAAGTAGTTAGGCGACTGGTTCAGGATTTAGGGCGGGAGCCGTTACCTGAAGAATCTGCGGCAGAGATGGGCGTGGAAGTTGATAAAATAAGATATATTCAGAAGATCTCTCAAGATACTGTTTCTCTGGAAGCTCCGGTTGGCCAGGATGACGAGGATAGCGCTCTTGAAAGTTTTATTCCCGATGAGGAGTCTATCACACCCTCTATGGCTACGGCCAGAAAGATTTTAAAAACGCACCTTCAGGAAATCATAAATGACTTAACTCCTCGAGAACAAAAAATTCTCGATATGCGTTTTGGCCTTTCGGATGGCGTTACCCATACTCTTGAAGAAGTGGGCAGGGTTTTTGCTGTCACTCGTGAACGTATCCGTCAGATTGAAGCTAAGGCCCTCGAAAAGATTCGTCAACATCATAAGATTGAGAAACTGATGGGTTACTAACTAAGATTCCCCCATGCCCTCCCCCCAAGAATGCCAACAACTCAAAGAAGACCTCGATTCTCTCTCTTCCCTCG
>CAZCYM010000078.1:1643-4664 GCA_964502945.1 uncultured Candidatus Saccharibacteria bacterium | reverse complement strand
TACTCATTTTGGCCGGATTTGACAAAGTTTGTTAATTTATCTATCATACTGCGTATAGTTACTTGAGATATGGTGCGCAACATGTGGGAAGTCGTAATGATGGAAAAAAGTGGCCTTTACAGGACTGAGCGGCTAAAAGTACATGGCGGATGGCTTGTACGGATATCTAAGTTTGGTTGGAACATGTGGAATGTGGTTACCATGACTTTCGTACCCGATCCACGTCATCAATGGGAGACCAAAAAATAGTACACTATTTGTTCCTATCAGCCTCGCTTAAGTAGCGGGCTTTTTTGTTGCGACCAAATAAGAATAAGGAAGCACTGAGAACAAAAGTCCGAATATGGAAAGAATTCTGTAAATAATCGCGTAGCCATTTAGAAACTTAGATTAAAAATCTCGCGCAGGCTTTAGTCCATGAAGGGATTTGCGCAGGCCGGCCGGGCCGAGCACAAGGAAAAATTTAAGCAGAAATTTATTCCGTGCCCTGAATGGGCTGAAGTCGAGAGCGAGATTTTTAATGATCAGTGAATATTGATGGTGAAAGCGATTATTTATTCTCTTCTTCTGGCTTAACCTCCTCAGCTTGCGGTTGATCGGCAGGTTTTTCAGCCTCGTCCGCCGAAGCTTTGGCAGAGGCGGATTTCTGGGCTTCGTAGAGCGATGCCCCAACTCGCTGGGCAACTTTTGAAAGTTCCTCTGACTCTTTTTTAATATCTTCTAATTTCTCGGACTGAATAGCTACTTTTAACTTTTCACTTTTAACTTTTAACTCCTCCTTGTCTTCCTCTTTTATTTTACCATCATTTTCCTTGACCATCTTTTCGGTTGTGTATATCATCGTTTCGGCAAGATTCTTGGTTTCGGCCATCTCTTTTCTCTTAGCATCTTCAGCCGCATGTTTCTCGGCATCAGCCGTCATTCTCTTTTTTTCATCATCACTAAGACCAGATGATCCCTCGATGCGAACCGACTGTTCTTTACCGGTTCCTTTATCTTTGGCTTTAACATTTAAAATACCATTTGCATCAATGTCAAAAGAAACCTCAACTTGAGGCACACCACGTGGTGCTGGCGGAATACCATCAAGAATAAATCTGCCCAAGGTTTTATTGTCATGGGCCATTGCTCGTTCACCTTGCAAAACGTGAATCTCAACCGAAGGCTGACTATCAGCCGCAGTTGAGAATACTTGTGATTTTGAAACGGGCACGGTGGTATTCTTCTCTATCATTTTAGTAAATACCTGCCCCAGCGTCTCAATACCCAGTGACAACGGGGTTACATCAAGCAGTAAAACATCGCGAACCTGCCCTTGCATTATTCCACCCTGAATAGCTGCTCCGATAGCTACAACTTCATCGGGGTTTATATCTTTATGCGGTTCCTTGCCAAATAATTTCTTAACCTCTTCCATTATCAATGGCATCCTAGTTTGTCCGCCAACCATCACTACTTCGTTAACATCAGACATTTTAAATCCGGCCTCTTCAATAGTTTTCCTTGTTAGTTCAATCGAGCGATCAACCAAGTTCCTAACTAAATCTTCCAGTTTAGCCCGGGTAAAGGTCATGTTGAAATGTTTTGCCCCACCGGCATCGGCGGTTAAAAATGGAATATTTATCTCAGTCTGCATCGTGCTTGATAATTCATGCTTGGCTTTTTCAGCCGCATCTTTCAACCGTTGAACAGCTAGCTGATCTTTTGAAACATCAACCCCCTGTTCTTTTTTAAATTCCTCTACCAGGTATTGGATTATTTTCTGATCTATATCGTCTCCGCCTAAATGAGTATCTCCGCCAGTACCCTTAACTTCGATTGTATCGTCCCCTATTTCCAAAACTGAAATATCAAAAGTTCCTCCGCCAAAATCATAGACGACTATCTTCTCGTCTTTTTTCTTGTTCAAACCATAGGCTAAAGCGGCCGCTGTCGGCTCATTGATAACACGCTTAACCGTTAATCCGGCAATTTCTCCAGCATCTTTGGTAGCTTTTCTTTGTGAGTCGTCAAAATAAGCCGGAACGGTGATGATAGCTTCGGTTATTTTTTCTCCTGTTTTATCTTCAGCATCCTGCTTCAATTTTTGTAAAATCATCGCCGAAATTTCAGCCGGTTTATGCCATTTATCTTGCATTTTAACCTCGACATCGCCATGAGCGCCTTCTTTGATTTCATACGGCAGGAGTTTCTTATCTCTCTGAACCTCTGCATCGCTAAAACGACGACCGATAAGCCTTTTTACTGAATAGATAGTATTGGCCGGATTAGTTACAGCTTGTCTTTTTGCCGTTACACCAACATATCTTTCGCCATTTTTACCAACAGCAACCACCGAAGGAGTAGTTCTCATTCCCTCCTTATTTTCTAAAATCCTCGGCTGACCGATCTCGACCACCGCCATCGCAGAATTAGTTGTTCCCAAATCGATTCCTAATATTTTTGACATTTATTTGATAATCTCTAAACCCTAATATCTAATCTCTAAACAATCTCAAAAAATTAATTTCAAAAGTTTAAAATTTTGATATTTGGATTTGTTTAGGATTTAGAAATTAGAAATTAGAAATTGTTAAAATTATCTTATAATTTTGACCCTAACTGGTCTTATAACTTTGCCACGCATTGTATATCCCGGCCGGATTTCTTCTATTTTATCACCGTCTTTATCCTGAACTTCCCGTCCTTCGCTTACAGCTTCCTCCTTCGATAAATCTTCGGAGGACAAGTCGGAAGACACAGCGACCGCTTCGTGCAATAATGGATCAAACTCACTACCCGCAATATCTATTTTTTCGACCCCGAACTTTTTTAAAAATACGCCTATCTTATCCATCGCGCCATCGAATCCTTTCGTCCATTCTTCTAAGTCTTTATTTTCAGGCAAATTATTCCTTGCAACCTCGATACCATCTATCATATCTATCAGCTCCATCATTATTTCCTCGGTCGAGAATTTCAGAAACTCCTCCATCCTACGCGACTCATCTTTTTTATAATTTATAAAGTCCGCTCTTTCCC
>CAZCYM010000078.1:0-1633 GCA_964502945.1 uncultured Candidatus Saccharibacteria bacterium | reverse complement strand
TTCCCCCTTCCAGTTATTCAAATACTCTTCGGCCTGTTTTTTACACTCTTCGAGTTCGCTATTTAATTGTTTTATTTTTTCTTCTTCGGTCATATTCTTTGAGATTTAGTTTTTAATTCGTCTATCACACATTTAGCCAAACCTATATTCTTCTCATAATTCATCCTCATTGGCCCAATTATTGTCATTGAACCAGTTTTTCTATTTGGTAAAGGATACCTGACAAGGATAACTGATTCTTCTTTCATGTTTTTAACCGGACTTTCGTCGCCTACTAATATAGTAATGTTGTTGTCGTTGATTCCAAAAAATTCACTATCTATCTGACCGAATACTCTTTCAAAATGATCAAATACACTTGCCATATTAAAAACCCTCTCAAATTCCCTAAATTCCGGAAGCTCGAACAAGTTTGAAAGTCCGGTTTTATAAAAACGATCGCTGTCCTTAATATTAGTAACAACTATATTATCCGACAGAACAGAAACAATATTGGCCACGACCTTATTTAATTCTTCCGGATCATTACCTGCGTCAGTGATCGCTTTATGTATTTTTCGCTTCGTGGCCTCTGGTACATAAACACCGGGGTCAGTCATAAGATTATCCACATAGAGCCGATAGGCCTTCGCAGTAGGAATCCTTCCACTTGAAGTATGCAGATGAGCAAGATAACCGGCCCTTTCAAGCTCATTCATTTCATGCCTGATTGTCGCTGAACTTAAGCTAAATGGACCAGATTTTACAAGAGCTTTTGAGCTCACCGGCTCTGGTGTTTTTATATACTGCCCTATCAAAATACTTAATAGTTTTTCCTGCCTTTCTGTGATCATGCAGACATTTTAGCAAACCAGCACTCAAAGGTCAAGAGTGCTAACTCAACGGTGACATAATTTTATTAATAATTTTTCAAAATTAAAAAGGGCTCTTAGCCCTTTATTTATAGATATGGCGAGGATACATATTTACATCATCTAGGAGTTCCCAATTAGAATAGCGCTTTCGCTCAATTCTCCGCCAACCATAGTCGCCCCTCAAACCATGATTACATATCGACCGAACGGCAACAAGTTTAGAACTTTCAACTTTTCCGCTATCCGGATAACGTCTTGTGTACCAAAGAATTTGACAGTTAAGCATCATATCCGCAGGTTCTTCGGAAGAATCAAGTCTAATAAAATCATCATGGCCCAAGTCTTCAAATATCATTTGCAGGCCGCGCATCACATGACCATGACAAACCGCTATAACTCGCTTGTCGGAACATTCTCTTGCCAGATGAGCAACCCAATCGGTCTTTAAACGAAGACATAGTGTTGGTATATTTTCTCCGCCTCCGGCAGGATAAGAAAGAAATTTGTCTATCTCAAACTGACGACGCTCAAGCTCAAATAATCGTTCCTTCTCATCCTCAGGACAGTTATCCATCAAGGCCATATCACGCTCTCGAAGCTGAAAATCGACTCTCCATTCGGCTTGAGGTAAATCCAGATAAAAAGCCGTTTCTTTGGCTCGTATATAATCGGACACGTAGAAACGATCTAACGGCATTTGGATATTGTTCCGCAACCACTCACCGGCAGCCTTTGCCTGCTCAATGCCCGAGTCAGTCAAGCGAAACGCCCGACTATGC
>CAZCYM010000077.1:0-4664 GCA_964502945.1 uncultured Candidatus Saccharibacteria bacterium | reverse complement strand
AATGCACCAAAAAGCGCGAGAAATGGGGTATGATGCAATTGTATTGTTATCGCCGGATGGAAGAAAGTATCTCGAAAAGAATAGGAAACCACACTCGATCGAGTTAAATATGCTAAACACATGAAAAAAGGAGGCATTGGAGGTGCTAACACAACGACCGGTTTATACTTTGAAGGTAAGGTCGATTTTTTGACTTTTATACGATCAAAGAAGAATTATAAGGTTAAGAACAACGTGATTTTCTATAATGGGAAGGAGGTCGCTTTATCATTTAAAAAACATGGTTTGTATACCTATCTAAAACAGAAGGGGATAGATTACACAAAGATTATCTCAAGAAGACTCTTACCAGATGATACGATCTTTGTCGTAGCAAATAACACCTTCTTTATTATTGAAGTGAAAACACAAGGAGGCGAAGGTTCGGTAGATGAAAAATTACAAACTTGTGATTTCAAGATAAAACAGTACAGGAAACTCTTATCTAGATTAAATGTTGAGGTGCAGTACATTTACATATTGAGTGATTGGTTTGATCAGCCTAGGTATAAAGACGTATTTGATTATATTATTTCAGTAGAAGGATGTTCGTATTACTTTAATTATTTACCACTGCAAAAAATAGGTTTACCTGTACCAGATAATTCTTGACAGTGTTAATCAATAAGTGATTATGCGTAGTTGATTTAGGAAATTATGATAAAAGATTCTAGGACAACAACAGTCGATGCATTACTTAGCGGTTCAAAGGTATATAAAGTACCTCTCTATCAGCGTAGCTTTTCATGGGAGCGGGAACAGGTAGAAAGATTTTTGGACGATATCCTTGATATGGTTGAGGAGAAAAGGAAGGATTACTTTCTTGGAGCAGTTATTTTAAAAGAGATTAGCGAAAATGAGGCAGAAATAATTGATGGGCAACAAAGGTTAGCGATAATTACAATGCTTTTTGCTTGTTTGCGTGATTTATATTATGAATGGGGAAATGTTCAAATCGCAACAGGAATTCAGAGTGAATTCTTGGGGAGGCGAAGCTACACAAGCGCGGAAAGAGAATACAAATTACACCTTAATAAGTATGATGAGACCTATTTCCGCCAGTACATTCAGGAATTTAATGCATCAGGTAAGAATCCTCGATTTGGTAGAAAGATGGGAATACCATATTCACACAAGCTTATTAGGAATGCGTATTATATCTTGTTTGATAAGTTAAAGGATAAGGTTGAGGCATTAAAACCACAAGGGACGCAGGAAGAATTCCTTCAGACGCTCGAAAAGTGCGTTGCTACAAAACTAAAATTTATCATTACACAAGTTGATGATGAAGCAGATGCATGGGTTATCTTTGAAACACTCAACGATAGAGGATTGGATCTTACTATTGCAGATTTACTTAAGAACTATCTTTATTCAAAAGCGGGGAGGAATATTAATATTATCCAAAATATTTGGGATAACATCGTTACTACCCTTGAGGGGCAGAATCTTAATAGTTTTTTGCGTCATTACTGGAGTTCATCAGAGGCATTGGTGCGCGAGAAAGATCTTTATAAAGAATTAAGGGCACAACTAAAAAAAGAAAAAGATATTTATGATTTTGTTACAGTTTTAAAGAGTGAAGCCGAAGTATACCAAGCCTTGATTTCTCCAGAGGATGATGCATATTGGGAGGATAGGGAGACGCAGCTTGCTCTGCAAGAATTAAAAATAATGGGTGCGAAGCTTATTTTCCCACTTTTACTAAGTGCAAAATCAAAATTTAGTAGCTCTGATTTTCGTAAACTTGTTCGATTGGGTGTAAATCTCACTTTTCGGTATAGTGTGATCGTTAATGAAAATCCCAACAAACTTGAACGAAAATATAGTGAGCTTGCAATTGGTACTCGCAAGGGAAAATGGACTTTTGAACAGCTTAGGATTCAACTATTATCCTTAAATCCTAATAGCGATCGTTTTGTTGAAGCATTTAGCATACGGGAGATAAAAAACAGTGAATTAGCCCGCTATATTTTGGCAAAGATTAATAACAGAATAATGAATAAGGAGGAAATCGGCACAATAGAAGATTCTACAAAAGTTAATCTTGAGCATATAATACCCAAAACCCTTGATGGACAGTGGCGTGAATACCTCAAGAAACATAAAATTGAACACAGGGAAGTAGTTCATCGTCTAGGGAACTTAACTCTCCTTGCTAAACAAAAAAATAGTCGGGCAGGCAATAAAGCTTTTGAGATTAAAAAAGCAGAGATCTATTCTAAATCAGAATTACAGATTACAAGTTCACTAAAGAAATATAAACAATGGGATTTAGCGGGTATTGAAGATCGACAGCGTGAGCTAGGAAAAACCGCAAACGAAATTTGGTAAACTTAATATAATGGAACAAGAAACGACAATTGTTCAGGAAATGAAAGAATTGCTATCGGATCCTAAAAACAGGATCCGCCTCGATGACTTTATTACGAAGCATTTAAAAACCTTTCTTATTGCAACTAGCCTCCAGAATTTTCCTGTCCAAAATTCTAATGTACAAAAAGAAACTTTTTTGGATAGATTACGGCAGTATGAGAGAGCCGTACATGATCTTCAACAGATTACTATTCTTCTTGCGAGATGGGGAGAAGAGGAGCAATTGTCTTTATTAGAAAAGATACTTACTCGTATAGCTGAGGCTGACAAAGGTTCCTCTGGCATAAGTTTTTGGATTCACTTTGGTTGGTATCCTACTCAGATTATTATATATTCAGCAGGATTAGCAGCACTATCTGCTAAGAAATATGCCGTATTAAAAATTATCTTAACAACCCTAGTTAAGAACCAATCATTAGGAGAAAAACATTTGCCTATTATAGTGGTTGTTTCCTCAAATCTTTCTGACGTACACGACGCATTTAAATGGATACCTGGTCAAGAGCAGAAATATGTTCCTCGCAGTGAACATTTTTTCCAAATCCTAGAACCTATGATACAAGATCTTCTTTTTGTTGGAGAGAGTTACGAAGAATTATTTGATGATTTTGAGGTTTATTCTGCACTCGTATATATAGATGTCACAGAGAGAAATTGGGGGCCACTGGGTAGATTTGGATGGAAGTATGGTCGCGGAAACGAGGGCTCATATAGTAGGATAATAGAGGAAGCAGAGAGATTAAAAGCAGAGTGGCCTCCTTTGAAAGCAGGAATGTTCGATGGTTCGCTAGAGAGATTTTTGAGGGCTTCTACGCTTTTGAAACAGCTACTCGATCGACTTTCTTGGTTCTAACCTAAGGTATGGTGAATTATACAAATAGCTAGTTTATGATAATCTATAATATAAGTAGTACTTATAGTTTCTAAAGTTCATTATGTTAGAAGTACCAGAATCGGGAAATATGAAAGGTGAGCCTTCTGAAAATAGTAGAGTTGAAGAGGGTGCAGAAAGTAATAAGAGGATTACCGCAACAGAGGCGGCCGATATAGCTCAACGGTATTATTCGGATGTAACTCATGATTACACCGGTGTTCGACTTGAGGAGATTGAGTTGAGTGAGGATGAGAATTTCTGGCTTGTCACCATTAGTCATTCAGACTATGGACCAAGTGGGGCGCCACTTTATGGAGAAAAGTCGTATAAATCTTTCAAGATAGATTCTTACTCCGGCGGAGTACTTTCGATGCAAATTCGGACAATTCCTAATAAATGAGTTTCTATCTCGATAGTTTGCTTTCTTACTACTATAAGAAAGGGTTAATAAAAGGGGGAGTTTTATTTGACGCTAATTTATTGCTTGTATATTGGGTAGGACTTCTAGATAGAAAACTTATTAAATCAGTTAGCTCAACAAGTACTTTTTCAGAAGAAGACTATGAAAGAATTATGTTAATCAGGAGCCGCTTTAAACGTATTTTTATTACACCGCATATAATTTCTGAAGTATCAAATCTGAGTTTTAATGATATTCACGGGCCTCAGTTGGTTCGATATCTAAAACAGTTAGTCAATTCCCTTAAGGGATTCGAGGAGAAGTATATAACCAAAGAAAGGATAGCTGAAAACTCAATCTTTTTCAATGTTGGGTTTACAGATACATCAATTGTCGAAGCAGCAAAAGAGCTGAAATTGTTTGTTGTAACAACAGACGGACCTCTTTCGGGTTTTCTTGGTGGTATGAAGATTGCAACTCTGAATTTTAATAGTTTTAGGAGGCTGGACCCAATCAAGTAACCGATAATGTATGCATGAGTTTTGTAATAGACCATGAGCTACAGGGGCGTGATCATTGTAGAGAGTTTGGAGAATAAAGACGTACTCAAAGACGTTACGATTTTGAGCACGAAGGTTGAGCGGGTGACGGAAGAACACAAAACTCCTTGGATAAAGCAGTGGACGTTGCATACGGTTGAAGTAGCAGGGGATAGGAGAGAGGAGATTGCGGAAAAGCTAAGTCACAGCTTGGATGCACAGCATGCGTGGTACGCGGATTTCAGAAATGATAAACTTGATTACATTATTTTCCGAGGCAAGGTATTCAAAGTAGACAGGAACAAACCAGAACAGTATAAAGAAGTTACTGAATACGGTCTTTCCCTCGGCATTCCCAACTACCAGCTCGACTTTTCGCCGCACATCAAACAATGGCAACGCAGGTATGATAAAATGGGGTTATGATATATGACCC
>CAZCYM010000076.1:0-4678 GCA_964502945.1 uncultured Candidatus Saccharibacteria bacterium | reverse complement strand
AGAATAACCTTTTTCTCTCTCATCTGGAGTAATAAAGAATCCATAATCCAGCTCAAAATCATTCTTCAGCTTATATGCCGGACTATTCGGATCTAGCTTGACTTTTATGTTGCCGGCACAACCTAGAAAATTAAAACTAAAAATCATCAAGACAGCAGTAAGCAGGTTCTTTTTCATGGTTACTTCTCTCCTTGAAACAGCTTCAACAAGTCATTTCGATCAATCCTGATGATGTGGTAGAGATCACCAACTTGATATTTCATCCCGCTGAAGACATTGTGTGGTGTGCCGTTGCCGACGTTTTCGGTCATAAACTCAATTTCAACATTTTGATTCTTAACAAATGGCCAATCTCCCTTAGGTGACAAAAACCAGACATCAAAATCACCATCTTGCATATCGTTTCCATTATGAGGATTTTTCTTAACCCGCCATCGTGTGTAAATAATGGGGTCAGACTTCTTGGAGACCTCCACAAGACGATCCTGCTCTTCTTTTTGGATATAAAATACTGTGACCATTTCACTCAATAAGCGCGCATTGGGCTTGCTCTGTTTAGAAGTAATGAAAGAAATGTGCCGATAAGTCACCTTAACAAATTCTTTTAAATCATCGGGATTCCTATACGTTATCTCAAGACCCACGTAGGCCACAGTCACATCAGAAATATTTAAGGCCGTACGCGACATACTAAAGACGGGCCAACCCGCAATATCGGGAATCGGTGGATTCTGAGCTGACTGGGCAGTATCTGCTCTAGCAAAATAGGGGCAAAAAAGTGAAATAACAATGACAATAAGAGTGATAAACCTTTTCATCTTTGGTCTCGTAATGTAAATGAACTTTAAATTACCCTACAACAAAATAAAAGGCCTTGCAAATGCAAGGCTTACCAGCTCATCGTAATATAGAATGTTGAATGCCACTTTCCATTGTTTCGCCGCCAAACTGTCTGAGCCGGGAGGCCGATAAATGGGATAACGTAGTGAGCTCCAAATCCATAAGCTCCCATTTTTTGAGCAGGAAATCTTTCATCACTAAATCGAGCATAAGCTGCGTCAGAGAAAACAAATCCTCTTACCGGCGTACCCAGAACATATGTAGCTGGAATAGGAAATCTTAGCTCCGCGCTAGCATAAGCGCATTGATTGCAAACCAAGCTTCCATATTCAACACCCCGTAATCTGTCTGGACCGCCAAACAACATAAAATCTCCATTAGCTCTGTTGGTAGTAATCAAGTCACCCCTAACAGCAACTAGCGAGCCTGAACCAAGATGTCTATAAGTTCTGGCAGAAATATTTGCGGATAGATAACCCTGAAATTCTTCGCCCAACGGCGGCGCAACTTCGACTTGAGCTCGAAGAGCATTGCCATGGAATGGTCCCCAAGTATTGTTAGAGTTCAAGACCGTATCCCGAACATAAGCCGTTCCAAAGACTAAATTAGAACCTGCGGAATTCTCGAAAAACCTCACAAGCTGTTCATCGTTAGGAGTGAAGAATTCCGGGGATGCCGTCACATTCTCCTGGCTAATACCGTTAGTAAATGAACGGTGCCGCAACTTTGAGTAGAGCTCAAAACGATTAAACTTATTGAGCGGATATAAAGTAGAAAGATTAAATGACGATTCTTTAACCCACGTCTGATTAAGAATGGGCTGGGCAGGCCGTCTTTTGACAATATCGTAGTGCTGATATACAAGCGGTAACTGGTTATGACTAATGCCCCAAAGCCAAGTCGTACGCTTTTCCTGATTCACATATGAATAGTTAAGCAGTCGGATTGAACCATACAAGGCAAACTGGCCAAGATGACGTTTAGTTTCGAGCAGATTAGAACATCCGAAATAACTCTGGCCGAACATTCCATAATAGGTGTTTACGCCGATAGACACATCTCCACCTTTGCAACCCCATCGTTCCGGAGGCTTTGTTGGATTCAGAAGCTGGTTTGAATCGAGCTTAAAATTAAAAAGGTCTCTATCGGGCTGAAAAGCAAGATAAACCGGTTCGTGATTATCTTGAGCAACATATTGATTATAGGGGGTTTTCAGAACTGCCTCAAAAAGCTCAAAGTTTTGATAGACACCGCTCCTGAAAGGACGATACTGCCAATAATGAGCATAGTAAATTCTGTCTTTTTCTCCCCGCGCAAAACGAGGAGTGAACACTCTTCCATATAAGTCAGTTCTTTGACTTACTTCATTCGTTTCCAAATCAAGGGTATACAAATTACTGATGCCATCTTTTTCATCTGACGTATAACATATGAGCTTACCATCGTCTGAAAAGCTCGGAGCCTGATCATTGAACTGATTGAAAGTTAACTGCTTTTTTTCTCCCGTAAGTAGGTTCAGCAAGAAAATTTTCCGAAAAGATCCGACAAAACTTACGTAAACGATCTTTGTTCCATCGGGAGAAACAACAGGAGCTTCATCGAAAGCATCGTCATTAGTAAGGTTTACGACTTCCTCGCTCTCTAGATCAATGGAATATATATCGCGGGTGATATTTTTCGATGCGGAAAAATATACATTATTACCATCAGGGCTAATTGACGGCGAGAGGGCATTATCAAGTGGGATTTCGATAGATCGCAAAATCTTTTTACTTTTGGGGTCAATAATGAACAGTTTATGATCTCTGCCACTCTGTGCAAAAAAAGCCATATATTCTTTATCATCAACTAGTACCCAGCTAATATTGGGTATATCTATACCGAGTGAAATATTCTCATAGGGTACCGGGGGTAGATATGGGGTTAGAATTTCTATTTCCCATTCCTTATTTTCCGTTTTATTCTTGATTTCTGCCTTAGGAGGCTCTTTTTCAGCCCTATTCGAATCGATTGTTTCTCTCTCCAGTGCAGGAACTAAAGCCAATACAACTCCATATTTTGGGCTTACTGTCACAACAGCCATTTTTTTACCATCCGGTGAAACAACCGGAGTAATCATGGGATAAGGTGGGTACTTTCTAGGAACTACATAGCGCCCTTTTAAATGGTCATCTTCCTGATATGGCCGAAATTTGGAAAACATTTCTGGCCCAAACTTTTCTCGCCAGTAATCACGCTGTAACTCATCAAAATCTTCGGAACTGGTGACTACACCTCCGGTCAAACTCGAAATAATAATTGACAATTCGTCTTTGGCTTTGAAGGCCTCGATTAGAAAAGATTTCACCTTATCACGGCCATACTTTTCCTTGATAAACTCTAACGTCATTGAACCAAAAGTATACGGATCAGCTATTTCGTTATTCAACTGTTCGAGGGTAGGCATGTCCTTTTCGGGATTTGCGCCAGCCCCTCTTTGAACTGTTTCTCGAAGGTCATCGGTCCTGGACGTGTTATACTCGTTGGCAAGAAATTCGGCCCCACCTTCCATAATCCACTTAGATGGGCCGCCACTGACTATTCGTCTAAGAAGACCCGGCCCCATATCAAACTGAAATATATGAGCCATTTCATGAGTAATCGTAGCATGATATTCTTCGAGGGACCGGTCAATTTTGATGGCCAAGATATATTTATCTGGAGTGGCAAAAGCAAGAACTCCTTCGGGAATAAATTGATTTCCGATTATATAGGTAGTTGCAAATGTACTCTGAGTTCGATAAAAAACAACGCTCGGTTTTCGATTAAGTTGATGCCCCAAGTAACTACTCAAAAATTTGCCTGAATTTTCCACTTGTTGAACAATTTGTTCAAGATATTTTATCTGTTTTTCGTCCTCAATATCCTGCCAATGGTAGTAGTCAGTACTGTTTGACTGATAGAACTTAACTTCTTTATTTTCATAGTTGACCTTATTTTTACCAAACTGGGCATAAACCGGGATCGAAAACATCATCGATGCTAACAGTAAAAAGACTAGCTTTTTAGACATTCTATCTCCTCTTTTCAAAGATCTATTTAAACGAACACTATAATTATGTATAACCTATGTCAATAATTAAAAAAAAACCGCTATTTTTTAACGGTTTTATCATAATCAACTCCTAAATCCTCTGGGCCGAATCGGAAAGGCAAGGCATCGTTAATCGTAACTCGAGTTATACATCCTAACGATTGAGAAAAACTATATATTGGAACGAATCTATCTCCGTGACAGTCCTCCCATATTTTTTGCAAACAACCGCCGCAAGGTACCGGAATGTTAACGAATCGGCAAAAATCTTTTGGCACCTCGGCCTTTGATACTTTTATATAATCTTCGGCTTTAGCTCCGACAAAAGCGAGTTTAATTATTTTTTTCGAACCCCACCTTACCATAGAGCCGATGGCATGTTCTTCGGCATGAATAGCCCGATAATCTGCATATTCCACATTACAACCAGAGTATATGGCACCATCTTCGCCCAAAACCGCCGCTCCAACTTTAAAATTTGAATACGGAGCCTGAGCATTGACCCTTGCCGCAAGAGCCGCATCAAACATGAGACATTCTTTTTCGTCTAAATCTTTGTAATCAAGAAGGTGATAGGTTATCGTCCCGCTGAATGTTCTCCGTGTCTTACTGAATTCTCTCAATTGCTATCCTATTTTTAAAAGCAAACTAAAAAGAGTCTACCGCAATTTTTTTAGTTTGCAAACTTACTAAAAACACTAAAAATTTGCTGTTCTTTGGCGGTGTTTTTTGGACGAAGTTCGAACATTCTTTGAGCAAAACCCC
>CAZCYM010000075.1:0-4684 GCA_964502945.1 uncultured Candidatus Saccharibacteria bacterium | reverse complement strand
AGAATCGTTGCTCATATTTCTGGAGATGTTAAAATGACCGCCGCTTTTAATAGGGGAGAGGACATTCATACCAGGACCGCGGCAGAAATCTTTGAGGTTAAGACCGAAGACGTTACCAAAGACATGCGCCGCCAAGCTAAAGCCATGAACTTCGGACTTATTTATGGCATGGGGATTATGGGATTTCAAAGAGCTTCGGGCGTATCTCGTGACCGAGCTAGGGAATTTATCGACCGCTACATGCGAGAGTTTAGCGGGGTTGCTCGTTATATGGATCAAATGAAAGAGAAAGCAAGAAAAGATGGATTTGTCTCAACCATATTCGGCCGTCGTCGATATCTGCCAGAAATAAATTCGGGCATCCCTCAACTGATAGCTCAGGCCGAGAGAATGGCAATTAATATGCCCACCCAAGGAACAGAAGGGGATTTCTTAAGAATTGCCATGAATAGAGTATATGATTTAATTCACGAAAAATATAATAACAGCGATGTAAAGATGCTTTTACAGGTTCATGATGAACTTCTTTTTGAAATTAAAAATAGCTTAGTTAAAGACGTCTCGCCTAAGATCAAAGAAATAATGGAAAATGTTTATGAGTTAAACGTACCATTAATAGTTGATGTTAAATACGGTGATAATTGGCGAGACATGGAGGAAATTTGAACATGCCAGAACTTCCGGAGGTTGAAACAATTGTTAGAGAATTACGAAAGAAAATCATCGGCTCACGCATCGTCGATTTTTGGTCTGATAAAGAGAAACCGGTTGTCCAAGCCGGCGGAGTGGCCAAGTTCAAAAAAGAAATAAAAAACAAGAAGATTCTGAGCATAACAAGGAGGGCGAAGTTTGTAGTAATTGACATTGAGGGAGATAAATCCCTATTCATCCATCAAAAAATATCTGGTCATTTGATGTATGGCCGATGGCAACGGAAATCCAAAATCCTAAATCCTAAATTCGAAACAAATTCAGAGCAAGAATGGATCTCGACAATACCAGGTCCCCTCAAAGACGAAAGAGAAAATGGGTATATTCGATATATCTGGACGCTAGATAATGGCTACCAGTTAGCAATGTCGGATTTAAGGAGATTTTCTAAAGTAATTCTAGTTAAAGATAAGGATATTTCGAATTTGAAAGCAATCAGAGATCTGGGCCCAGAACCGCTTGAGATAGATTTTAAAAAATTTAAAGGTTTATTCAATCCTTCGACAAAACTCAGGACAAGAAAACGAGGAAATATTAAGTCGGTTCTAATGGACCCATTCTTCATCGTTGGTATTGGTAATATCTACTCGGATGAGATATTGTGGGATTCGGGATTCCATCCCTTATCGAGAGTTGAAAATCTTAGAGGGGGCGACATCAAGAAGATCTTCCTTTCGACACAAAAAATATTAAACAAGGCTATTGCCGCCAAAGGAAGCAGTGTTGATGATTATCGAATGCCTTCGGGTGAAAAGGGCAGATACCAAGAGATGGAAAAGGCTTATCAGCAAACTGGTAAGAAATGTTCTAGGAAAGACGGGGGAATGATCAAACGGCTAATGGTTGGGGGGCGTTCAGCTCATTTCTGTTCAAAACACCAAGCACTTCGCTAAATTTAAAATTAAAAAATCAAAATTAAAAATTACAATCTTAAAATTTTATAATTTTACATTGTCAGCCGTTCGGCTTTGCTCAGGATAACCCTGAGTCTTATCGAATGGATCATTTTACACTTTGCATTTTAACGTACGACTACTAAATCTCAATGGGTTATTAATCCTTGTCGGCATGATTGCTACGAGTTTAGTTATTATCTTCTGGTTTTGGTGGGGGAGTAAGGAGATAGAGATTAAAAACGAGGGAGCTTCAGCCATAGAAAACAATCTTCCCAAAAGTCCAATTTCCGGAATTCCGTGCGAAAACGCAGATCGCCGGCCAATCTCGATCATGCTAGCGGCTGATCCAGAAACAAGACCCCTGTCAGGAATTAGCGAGGCCGACATGGTTTTTGAGATGCCGGTTACGCCCAATGACATCACTAGGTTTATGGCTGTTTTCCAGTGCCAAAATCCGACAGAAATAGGGTCAATCAGATCAGCTAGAAATGATTTTATTCCGCTAGCGTCCGGTCTGGATTCTGTTTATGCTCATTGGGGAGGAGAAAAAGAAGCCCTTCGAAAACTCGACGACCATATTATTAATAACATCGATGCTATGAAATATGAAGGTACTGTTTTTTATCGAAAGAAGGAGGTCCCAATGCCACACAATGGTTTTACTGATTTAGACAAAATCACCAACCAAGCCAAAAAATTGGATTATGACCTGACAAATACTTTCGGCGGTTATCTGCATGAAGAAAAAGAGTTAAAGAAAAACATCTCCAACATAGCCACAGAAATAAAAATAGATTATGCTTTTCCCTATAATGTTCTGTGGGTTTATGACAGTGGGACCGGTGAGTATAAAAGATCACGTGGAAACAAACCTGAAATGGATAGAAATAATAATAATCAAGTTTCGGCCAAAGTTGTGATAGTTATGAAAACAAAGTCAAAATATCTAAACAAAGACTACATAGCCGTAGAGACTCAAGGAGGGGGAGAGGCGTTGATCTATCAAAACGGAACTGCATCAACTGGCAGGTGGCAAAAAGACACAGTTGCTCTTGATTCAAAGCTCTATTTTTATGATGCCGGCAGAAATGAGATCAAATTCTTGCCGGGTAAAATCTGGGTGGAAATAGTTGCCAAATAGTTATGATTATCTTTCTATACGGTCCTGATGCTTATCGGCTTCAGCAAACCAAACAAAATATAATAAAAGAATACCGAAAAAAACATTTGAGCGGAATGAATGTTTTTGATTTTGATCTATCTGATACTAGCAATCTAGCAAGACTATTAGACACCGTAAAAAGTTCGTCTTTTTTTAATGAGCATAAGCTGATTATTCTTTCCGGTGCTTTTAGTAAAAAAACGGTAGCCGACGAAGTAGGTGATATTATAAGCATTCACAACATTAATTCGGCCCCCGATATCACTCTTATGCTCACAGAACCAAGTGGCGATAAAGATCTTGCGACTAAAAGCAATGTCTTATTCAAACTTGTTACAGATAAAAAGAACATAGTTAAAAATTTTGATCCTCTAAGTGGAGCGGAACTAACTCAATGGATTCAGGAAGAATTTAAACTTAGAAACTGCTCGATAGATCGTAGCGCCCTTAATAAGTTAATAGATGCCGTCGGTAATGATAGTTGGGCACTAGTCAATGAAATAGAAAAAATAACAGCTTATGCTGGTGAGCGGGGGATAGGCATTGCCGACGTTGATCTTTTGGTAAACCAGTCAAAAGAATTAAACATATTTGACTTGATCGATGCTCTCGGTTCACGAAACAACAAAAAAGCTTTTGAATTATTATACCGCGAACTTAAAACCGGCCGTGATCCATATTACCTTTTAACTATGGCTACATATCAGTTCAGAAATCTTATTGTGATTAAAGATTTACAAAGACAGAGATACCCTGAATCAGAGATGGCAACAAAAACCAAAATGCATCCTTTTGTAATCAAAAAGGCCGTGAGAAGTCCGTTCCAGCTTGAAGAAGTAACCCAAATATATAGCCAGCTTCTATTGATAGACAACGGTTTTAAGTTGGGCAAACTAAACTTAGAAGATTCATTGTACGGTCTGACTCTAAAATAAAAACGCCGGTTAAGGCGTTTAATGAACATTGGCTTTTCCGGTCTTCCTATTCTCAAAATCAAAACTGAATTGCTTGTCTTTCTCCTCTTCTTTACAGGACAAATATACTCTTTTACCCCACAGATAATGGATTTTCTGTAAAGTCGCATCTCTGTATTTTGAGTCTAACTCGAATCCTGTATCAATGTGTTTTAAGGATAGAAACCCCTTATTATGGTAATCGCCATCTTCAACAACAATTAATGTCTTCCCGTATAAGGTAAGCATTGATTTAAGCATCTGTCTTATTACTTTGGGGTCATCTTCGGCAATAACATCTATCTGATTACCATTGCTGTCATCAACAGATACGTAAATATATAATTCTTGTTCTCTTATAAAATTATCCGTAAAAAACTCTTCGACTGTCATTCTGTCACTATAGAAAGAGCGAACCTCTTTTATTTTTTGATCCCCCATCTGAGCATTAGAGTTCCAGTTTGCTTTTTTACTAGGACTTTCTTCACTGTCGTACTCAAGACCAAACTGTCCCTTATCCCAACGCTCTTTTATACTTTCAAAGACCTGCCAACCAATACTGTACCAATTAAAAGACTTCTTCCTCTTTTCAGTAACACGAGAGTGGTAATAATTATAAGTACCGTGTTCTTCGGGAGTAATTAACCCTTCTTCCGCAAGTCGCCTCATTACTCTAACGTGCCAATAAACAGACCAGCCCTCATCAATCATTTTGGTTCTCATATTCGGATCTAGACATCTCGCTTGATTCCGCAAAACGGTCAAAACATCAACCATCCACGGCTTAAGCGGTCGCGGAGAATGTTTGATAATGTAGTTTAAAAGGTCATATGTCGGTTCGGGAGGAGTTTTAGTTGAAAGCTCTTCCAACTTTTTATCTATTGCCGATCTTTGCTCTTTAGTTTCTTCTTTTTTAAATTTAGAATCTAGATCATTTACCAGGCTGAGCTTGTCATGCTCAA
>CAZCYM010000074.1:0-4684 GCA_964502945.1 uncultured Candidatus Saccharibacteria bacterium | reverse complement strand
ATATTAACACTATTGGAATCAGCACAACCGTTAGTCCCCGGACGAAAATATTCGTATGTTCCTGCCTCCCATCGGCCATTGATAAAAGCTATTATCCAAATATTGCCCGATATAAAACCTCCTCCGCCATCGTTGACGCCGGCCAGAAGGCCATAATCTGAACTGTTGAGACAAATTTGCGAACCGCTGAAGGTTACACTTTGAAGATTTATTATTTGTTGCCACCCGCTTACATTCAGATCTGTGTTGCCGCTGAAATTTAAAGCATTGATTGTTTGAGCTCTGGCAACGTTCCGGTCCAAATAGAACTGGTCAGTTGAATTAATGAGACTGGTTATAAACGAAAAAACGAAAAATATAATTACAACAAAAATTGACCAGTGAGTATGTTGGTGATGGGGATGAGTGTGCCAATTTTTATACCAACGGAATGACTTGCTAAGATGGCAATGAAGTGTGTGAGACATTATTCTAATTATATAGTATATATAGGATGAAGTCATTAGGGGAATGTCAACATTTTTGGTAGAATAAATTATGATCGTATCATGTATCGTGGATCATGTATCATGGGTTAAGAAGCCGAAAAGTATAGCGGTATTTTTATTTTTTACCATACTTATTACATACTACTTATTACATACTACTTTTGCTTTTTCTGCCATCGAAGATGAGATAAGTAGTCGTCAGCAGCAGGTAGAAGAACTCCAGCGACAAATAGAAGAGTATCAAAAACAAGCCGAAACTAACCGTTCCCAAGCCAGAACTCTTGAGACGGAGATTAATGGCTTGAATTCCCAGATACGGCAGATAGAACTTACCATCCGAAGTCTGGAGCTGTCTATTAAACAAACTTCTTATGAAATTACTGACACCGAATCTAAAATAACCGATGCCGAAGATAAAATTTCGAAACACAAAGAGGCCATCGGACAATTTCTCAAGATAACTTATGAGAATGACCAGAAAACGCTTATGGAAATATTACTTTCTAACGACGACCTATCCGATTTTTTTACAGTAGTAAATAACTTAAGAGTTAATCAGGACAAACTTCAGAGTATTATAGAAGAAATGAAAAAATTAAAATCAGAGCTTGAAGTTGAGCAAGAAAGCTTGGAAAATAAAAGATCGGAATTTGAGCGTTTACAGGGCTTGGAGGCCATTGAAAAAAGAAGTCTGGATCAGAATAAAAACAGCAAGAACAAGATCCTAAAAGATACTAAGGGTCAGGAGAAAAAATTCCAAGAATTAGTTGTTAAGTCACAAAAAGATATCGAAGCATTACGAAGTCAGATAACTTATCTTGCTCAGAATGGAGTAAGCGCTGAAGAGGCGGTAAAATACGGCCAGCTCGCCGCAATTGCTACTGGTATTCGACCCGCGTTTCTTATTGCTGTTCTTGAAGTTGAATCAGGACTTGGAAGAAATGTTGGTCGTTGCAATAGAGTCGAAGATCCCCCCGAAAAACACTGGCAAAAAATCATGCATACTCGTGATCATCAGCCATTTCGTGACATAACCGGACGGCTTGATCTTAATATTGATACGACCGTTGTTTCTTGTCCCCAGTTTGTTAACGGACGTCGCTATGGTTGGGGCGGAGCGATGGGAGCGGCTCAGTTTATTCCCTCAACCTGGCTTTCTTATGAAGAAGAGGTGTCTAGAATTCTTGGCCGGCCAGCTAATCCATGGAATATAGAAGACGCTTTTATGGCGGCGGCGGTTAAGCTGGCTCGAGGCGGAGCCAGTGCTAAAACCAGAGTGGCTGAAGTTGCTGCTTCCAAGGCCTATTACAGCGGTAACTCTAGATGCTCAACGGCGCCATGCAACTCTTACGCCAATGCGATTCAGAGGAAGGCGGGGGAGATAGAAAAGAACTTATAAGTGTGAATTTTCTTCCTCCCCATTTTCTCAACCGACTCGCCGCATTAACAAACACTGCGATTTTTATTCAAAATCCAGACACAAAATTGGGTACCCCGTCCCTGCCTGCCGGCAGGCAGGTAAGAATCCGACCCAATTCTTTGTCTTCTGAATCTTCTCATAAAAATCTTGTGTTTGTATTAAAGCGGCTCAAAGGTTTCGAAAATGGTACCGAAGAATTTTTTCTGATGTAGAATAACTGAATTGAAATCAATTCAACCATTTGTCTCAAGGCGAAGGTTCACATGAGGAACTTCATGGGAATCGCCTCCGAAGAAATAAAGTAGGTCGAAAATATTGATGGCGAGAGCGATTATTTGAAAACAATAATTTAAAATGCTACCTTTCATTTATCGTTTTTTGAAAATTTATAGTAGAATGGGGAGGTTATGGGAAAAACATTCAAGCTAGTTTTTTGGACAGTTTTTTTACTCTTAGGACTTGCTTTGTTTAATTTACGGTTAAGCGGGCAGGAGATTTTACCATCACGTAATTTTGAAATAAAGGGAGCTAATTTATCTCAAGCTGTTTTACAACCAGAATGTGATCTGATAGATAGAATCAAAGTAGCCAAAGAGATACTTCAGTTGTCGCCACCTCTTAAAATGGAAGAGAGGTCGGAACGAAAAAAGCAGAAAAACGGCAAATATCGAACTCTTCAAGTATTAGTCAGGAGAGAGGTTTCTCTGGCCGTTCTCGATACGCAAACATGCGATGTTTTTGAAAAAAGATATTTACTCGATGCGGATGATATAAAGAAAGCTAATACTATCCGTCGAGGATATTTGGACAATCCTGGTGATCTGCCTAAATTTAGACCAGTCGATGTCCAAAATGATTTCCGAGTCGATGTCAATTGGTGGAATAATCATAATTCAGATTTGAGTATAGTCAAAGAAGGAAATACTCAAAATATAGAGAGTGGGGATTTAATCGAGAAAAAAGAAGAAACCGGCAGATTTGTAGTGGTGGGTAATAAATTTTCTATTTCTAATGACGATCTTGCTTATCCCGAAGATAAAACCGGAATTAAATATTCGGATATAGTCTATGTTCCATATTCCAGTGAAATACATACCCAAGAACTGATAGAGTTAGGCAGAAAGTTTCTGGTCGAAAACACTGACGAGGCGTTCAAGGAACTGGAAGCGCTAGGTGTTCAATCTCATTCTTATCCTGATCTGCCGGTAGTTGAAGTTATTGTCAAAACATTTGTAAAAAACCTTTTTATTACCGAGCAAACTGATCCGGCTTTAATTTTCACTTCTAGTGATAATGGTCAAAGATTGGCCGAAAGAGTTTTAGTGCGTTTGGGAGCCAATGAACGGCAGACCTTTCGATACACTTATTCAAAAACCGGAGCTTTGGGTCTGGGCCAAATAATGCCGGGAACCTATGGCAGCATAGTCAAGCGTTACCCGGAAGCGAAGCTCATAAAAGATATTGATATCGGCCGGGTTGATATAGTAAATGGTATTAAAACTACCATCTTGGTTCTTGATGATCATTTTGCAACAGTAGTGAGTAATGCCAGTAAAACTAAAAAGGGACGATCCGTGCTTAACGCTAAAACTCCAGAACAGATTCAGGAAATAATGGCCGCAGCTTATAATGGCGGGCCAAGTAAATACAAGCCCCTTACAGGAAATATCAGCTTAACAGTCAGGGAGACGGTAGATTTCGTCAGAAAGTTTAAGATGATAAGAGACTTAAAATTATTTGCCCAGTAATAGCCAAAACACGCTTATGAAAGCGTGTTTTTTGTGCCAGTTGCAGAATCTATCCTTTCTGTATTACGGGGCAGGTGCAGTTTTCTTCGGCTTCCTTACATTCCCCACACTTTGGCTGACATCGGTCGTCTCCGCAAGTGTGCATTTCATCATGCTCTTTTGATTCTGCGCCACAGTCGGCGCACTTGTAACCTTCGGCCTCTTTGTCACAAGTTTTACATGTGTTGTTCATCCAGGCAGTAGAAGTTCCGAATATCTTCGGGCTTTTATTTTAAGCTCCGAATATATTAGGAACTTAGTTTTATATTAATCCAGGATAGCTGTTTATACCGATATATTAGAAAATCGGAACTTTCACTACCTGGCATATACTCTGTATTTTATCAGTACATTAAATAAGTCCAAGCCACATTGTGGATAAATGAATTTTATGCTAAAATATTTATTCATGAAAAGTCAAGGCAATAAAACTGTGTACGTAGCGATGTACACGAATGAGGGGCTTAAGTTTCAAATGCTTTTAGGTCCGCTGAAGTTTGAACCAAGACCAAAAGGAAGGCCAAGAATACCAGTTGCCACCTTGTAGCCCCGTAATTGCCCATGTGGCGAGCGTTTTGACCCGTGGTCAAAGTAACGACCTGTTTCTGTTTAGTGATTATGTTCTTCGTCGCCACCGCACCCATCGGAAATATTCCAAACCTCAGTAACTTGCTCGCCAGTAAATTTATAATTGCGGATAAGATATTTGCCTAAACCGCCGTAGACATACCATCTCCAACATTTACAGCAACACGGCCCTTTTTCGTGTGAGTTCTCCATTGCATAATCGTATGCCGATTGTTCTGCTGGGGTTAGCTCCATATCGTAATAACCCATCAATCTTTTCGCCAAGTTCGCTTCAATATCGTATGGGTCCGGCGGAATTTCTGGGATGTTTGCGTATTTTTTCAGACCCTCTACCTGTTCGCTATAACGGTGCAAGCTCATCGGACTGCAACAAGAACCCCGAATATGGTCGGCATCTGTCA
>CAZCYM010000073.1:0-4708 GCA_964502945.1 uncultured Candidatus Saccharibacteria bacterium | reverse complement strand
TGATTAATCTTCGGTGGTTTATTGGAAAGAACTAGGCTCTACTCGCTATGACTTCTTTACCTGATAGTTTACATCAATTCATGCTATTTTTCAAGAATCGTCTGCCACCAGAATCGGCAAAAAAGCTTTTGGAAGTTGTATTTCGGGGCAAACAAAAAGAGATTTTTCAACCTCTTTTATATTTTACCGCCACTCTTGAAAATTTCCTTGAAAATAAGCAACTGCTGGATCTCATTGGCTCCTTCAAAAATCGTGTTAATAATTGAGTCGCGCATTAACCGAGAAATCTCATATTCATCCATATAGCCCAAGCCGCCATGGATCTGAAGAGCTTTGCGAATATCCCACTCAGACATTTCCGATGCCGTCAGTTTAACAATGGCAGATTCAAGACGAATATCTTCTCCCCGATCGGCCTTTGCAGCCACATTATAAATACTCTGCTCCATAAGGAAAATATGGGAACGCATCTGAGCAAAGCCGGATTGGGTCATTTGGAATTCAAGCAGTTTCTTACCCATCTGTGAACGCTGGCTAGCATGAGTATAGGCCAGCTCGAAAGCTCTCTTTGAAGCACCAAGACATCCGGCAGCAAGACTTAATCTTCCTAGGTTAAGCGTCTCCATGGCTATTTTGAAGCCCTGCCCCAGCCGACCGAGTACATTCTCTTCCGGTACCACCATATCCGTGAACTCCATCGATGTAGTCCGCGAAGCACGGATTCCCATTTTGTGCTCAACCTTAGTTGTCCTAAGCCCGACATAATTTTTCTCAACAATAAATGCCGTAATACCATTCGCACCTAAATCTTTGTCGGTCTTGGCAAAAACTACAATCACATCAGCAATATCACCGTTGCTGATAAATTGCTTAGTACCATTAATAACCCACTCATTCCCCCGTTTTTCGGCAACAGACACAAGATTAGCCGCATCTGAACCGGCTTCGGCTTCGGTAAGAGCAAAGGCACCAATCGATTTACCCTCGGCAATAGATCGTAAATATTTCTGCTTCTGAGCTTCGGTGCCAAAAAGATAAATAGATCCTCCAGTAAGACCAACACTCGCACCAACCAATACCGCCATAGAACCGTGAACTCGGCACAACTCTTCCATCATAATACAGTAACCTGTTTTTCCGAGACCCGCTCCACCATATGTGTCGGGGAAAGGGATTCCAAAAAGTCCAAGTTCTGCCATTTGCCGAATAATTTCCGGAAAAATATTCCCTGCCTTCTCCATCTCGTCAACTCTTGGCTTAATCTCTTTCTGGCAAAATTCTTTCAATGTCTGACGAAGCATTGCATACTCTTCCGCAAGTTGTTCTGATTCATTTTTATTGACCGAGGGCTGGCTATCAATATTCTGCTCGCTACTATTGTTAAAGTGGGGCGTCCTTTTCTCAATATAAGCCCCGATTCCTTCTCTTCCATCAGGCGATAATGCTTGATCTATGAAAGATTCCCTTTCAATGGCTAATCCTTCCGCCAGATTCACTTCTAAGCCGGTTTTTATAACATGGAATATCGAATCAACGGCCGATTTAGATTTTTCAGAAACTAAATCTTTGAATGTTTCTCTTTCTGGAAAGTCGCCCTGCTGATTGCGAAGGCCTAGATTTGAAACTCTGGCCCCAGATAAAACTTGTTCAACGAATTTTTTGATACCACCGATAAAATCATCTGTAATAATTTCATCAACCAAACCCCTCTCTCGAGCAAGGTGGGCTGGCATAATAGCTCTCTTGCCTCCCAAAATAACTTTTAGGGCATTACTCGACCCGATGAGTCTTGGTAAACGCTGAGTGCCACCAAGACCGGGAAAGATACCAAGGTCAATTTCAGGTAAACCCAACATCGCTTCCTTATTGGCAATCCTAAAATCACAAGCTAGAGCCAATTCTAATCCGCCACCGAGACAATAACCATTTATCGCTGCAATCACCGGTTTTGCACAATTATCAATCCGGCTGAACACACTACCTAAAGAAACGAGAATTTCCAGGGCTTTATTCCTGTCGCCGGTCTTAACTAACTCATTGATTTCAACTATATCCGCACCGGCAGAAAAAAACGATTTAGGATAACCGGTAATAACGATAGCCCTCACGTTAGGATCAACCTCTAACAGCTCGAACTTATATCCCAGTTCAACGACGGTATCCATCGTGAGACTATTAAAATCATTGCTATCAATCCTTAAACTTCCTAAACCATTTTTTAAATTCATCAAAATACGGTCTTTCTTCTCCGCCATTTTGTACCTCTGATTTTTAAAGTTCACTCCGTATCCTCGTTTTAGAACTATTTGATACAAAAATCAAGCAAACAAAAACCTCGCATATCGTGCGAGGTTTTAACTATAATAACCTAGAGAGATTCAAAGAAAGTGCTTCCTTCTTTGGCTTTATCTCTAAGAAGATTGCAAGCCCCATCACCCAAGATTTCCACCACATTTGCCAAGCCAACTTCATCGGCATAATGAAGTGGACCGCCCCTGCTTTGAGGAAATCCCAGACCAAGCAGACATCCCGTCTCTATGTCGTTGGCAGAAGAAACATCATCCTGAAGAGCTATCGCCGCCTCATTGACCATAGAATACATCATATCTCTAAATATCATTTTAGAATCCCCTTCGATGCGCTGAGGAAATTCCCTCTCAAGAAGTTCTTGGAATTTATCACCATAGAACCCTTCGCCTGATTTCTGGCCGAGTAATCCCGCAGCAACCATATGAGCAAGCAGAGATGAGGGAACGAATCGATTGCCATAGGCATTAACTAATATTTTAGTAACCTCGTGAGCCACATCAACACCAAGCATATCAAGCAAGGTGAACGGTCCCATAGGCCAACCAAATTTCCGGGCCTCATCGTCAATATCAGACAAATAAACCTTAGTTTTCTCCACGGCCATTATTGCTGGAGCAAGATAGGCGCCAAGCAAGACATTAACCAGAAATCCGGGACGGTCTTTTACTCTAATTGGTGTTTTGGCTAAAGTTTCCAGAGTAAAAACTTCCAGTAATTCAAGAGTTTCTCGTGAAGTAGATTCAGATGAAATCAACTCGACAAGAGGCATCTTTGTCGGCGGATTGAAAAAATGAAGACCGGCCATTCTGTCAGGATTCAGAACTCTTTCAATAAGAATTCCGATGGGCAGAGAAGAAGTATTGGAAGTAAGAATTGCATTCGGTAAACTGCGACTTAAATCTTCGAAGACTTTCTTTTTCAATTCTAGATTTTCCGGTACTGCCTCAATGACTAGATCAGCGTCTTTAAGACCATCATAAGAGCTCGTCACGGAAAATAACATTTTCAATTGCTCGGCCCTTGATTCATTTATTTTCCCTTTAGTTAACCAACCCTCAACACGCTGATCAAACTTTTCTCTAACCCTGCCTGCCAATGCATCATTAATTTCTTTCACCACTACCGGCATATCTTGCCTAGCAACCAAAGCGGCTAAATCTAGACCCATCGTGCCACCACCAACAATCGCCACTTTATAAACTGACTTCATTACACCCCCCTCATATTTCTGATGACGATTGCACCACCTTGACCGCCGCCGATACACATCGAAACGACACCGATGTGTTTGCCCGTATCTTTGAGTAGGGCAATTAATTTTGTAATTAGAATAGCTCCGGTAGCGCCAACGGGATGACCAAGGGCAATTGCTCCGCCCTGGACATTGAGCTTTTCCAAAGGAATTTCAAGACCTCTCTGGCAAGCCAATGTTTGAGAGGCAAAGGCCTCATTAATCTCAAAATAATCAACATCATTAATACTTAATCTCGCTCTAGCAAGTGCCTTTGGAATCGCATAATACGGTCCCATTCCCATATATGATGGGTCGCAAGCTTCAAAAGCATAACCTAATATTTCCGCTTCCGGTTCAAGGTTTCTATTTATGGCCTCAGGCCAAGTTAAGACAATGAGGGAAGATGCTCCATCAGAAATCCCACAACTATTACCGGCGTGAACGGTTCCGCCCTTAACAAAGAAAGCTTTTTCTGGAAATAAAGAAAGAAATTGTTTAGTAAGCGCTTGGTTAATGCCCTCGTCTTGGGAGACCTTGCGACCTCCTACTTCTACAGAACAAATCTGGCTTCTAAACTTCCCCTCCCTTATGGCCCGAAATGCTTTCTGATGAGACTGAACAGCAAATTCGTCCTGATCATCTCTTGAAATATTATAACGCTCAGCGATATTTTCTGCCGTCTTACCCATCATCTCGCCGGTTATAGGATCGGTCAGACCCTCCCAAAGAGCATCGGTAAGTTGCTTGTGCTGAAGTCCACAGCCGAATCTGACATCTTTGAGGATGTAGGGAATGTTGGACATGCTTTCGGTACCACCAGCTAAAACTATATTGGCCTCCTCGGCCTTTATCATCTGACAGGCCGAAACAACCGCCTGCAGTCCCGAACCGCAATTTCTTTGAACAGTGAAAGATGGGACATTTATAGGTATCCCGGCCTTCAATGCAGCAACCCTTGCTGTATTTGGAGCGTCAGATGATTGAGCACAGTTACCAACAATAACCTGATCAAAGCCATCACTCTTTAAACCACTTCTTTTCTCGCTTTCTTTAAAACAAACAGCAAGCAATTCAGTTGCAGAAAGACTACTCAAATTCCCGCGGGTACCCCCGGCTTTTCCTATTGGTGTCCGGCAAGAACCAGTAATGCATATCCGTTTGGCC
>CAZCYM010000072.1:3883-4735 GCA_964502945.1 uncultured Candidatus Saccharibacteria bacterium | reverse complement strand
CATATTTGGCCGGGTAAGAGCTTATGCAATGAAGCAATGCTATTGCAGGACAGCGATATTTTTTAAGAGTTTATATGGCCAGCTTAAGTTCTTTGAGCGAAGCCATGCCTCGCGACATGATGACTGGTTTTTTAGTTTTACCTATTATTTTAAGAAGCGGGATGTCAACTATTTCGAATGATGCAACTTTGTATAGTGGCATTTCTAGTTTTTCTAAAAAATCAACCGCAGTGGGATCAAATGGCGTCGAGAAACATACAAGTCCTTTTGATTCGGCATATTTTTTTAATTTTGGCTGCCATTCCCAGGGGGTATAGGCCTTTTGGTAGAGACTATGTAATGTTTGGCCTTTCCAGGCTTTATTTACCCTGACTTGAAAATATTTGTTATCACAGTCAATGGTCAACGTATCAGCTGTATAAGTCTGTAATTTTATAGCATCAACGCCAGCTTTGGCGGCCGCATCAATTATTTTGTAAGCGCGTTGCATTGACTGGTTATGGTTGCCGGACATCTCGGCAATAATAAAAACTGAATGGCCCGGACCAATGTATTTTTTACCTTTTAATGTTTTTATTATGAATGAATTCATCTGTTTATCTAAAGTTATAATTACCAGATTTCAGAGCTTTTATACCCCTATTCTCCGATGCAATCATTTCTCTATGTTTTTTGCTCTTATTAAATCTAGCAATTTTATTTTTCCATCTTCTATTATTTTTTACCAATATACTTTCTGCAGATATAAGCTCGATGATTTTTTTTAGTTTTTTTGCTTTTTCAAGATCGTTTATCAGTCATCTTATTCTATTGCTGTCTATGTCATTTGATTTTATTTTATTGTTCTCACAC
>CAZCYM010000072.1:0-3873 GCA_964502945.1 uncultured Candidatus Saccharibacteria bacterium | reverse complement strand
TTTTTTAGTTTTTTTAATTCGGGAAGATAGTTCATCATTGCTCTTATTCTAGGGAAGTGCATGCCATTTGAGATTATATAAACCTTGCCCCACCCTGCTGTATAGATGTTTTTTATCCAGAGTAATTCCTGATGGGTTGTGCCGGCTTTATTTCCCATTCTGATTTCTTTTTCGATCAAGCCTAGGCCCACTAATTCTTTTTTCATCACCGAAGATACTGTTGGTGTCCCTGGAATTGATTTATAGATACCCCTTCCACCAGAAACTATCAGGCCTACTTTATTATTTTTTGATAATTTATTGTATAGGTGATATCCGGCCAGAACTCTTAAGTAACTGAAGTCTTCTGTTCTCCAAGATTTGTTATTTTTTTTCTTCATTGAGCCACCCAGTATAACTATTGTATATCTTTTTCTTTGCATATTATCGGGGGCGGGTCTATTATAAAAGTCTTACCGAGATCTTGGCTTTGACCATTCTTTCTTTGATGCTATCGGCAGTATGGCCAGAATAATGAAACATGCTGGCAAGGGAGACTGCGTCGGCTCCGCCAATTTTTATAGCATCGATTATGTCTTGAACTTTACCAGCACCGCCGCAGGCAATTACAGGTATTGAAACTGCTAAGGAAACTTTTTTGATAAGTTCTGAGTCATATCCGATCATTGTTCCATCTTGATCTATGGATGTTAAGAATATTTCTCCAGCTCCCAGTCTTTCGACTTCTTTTGCCCATTCAATAGCGGTTTTTTTGGTATTGATTAACCCCCTGTTTTTAAAAACTAAATATTCTTTACCGGATTTTTTAGCATCAATAGATATGACTACGCATTGGCTGCCAAACTTTTTGGCGGCTTGAGATATGAATGCTGGATTTTCGATTGCCTCACTATTTATTGATATTTTGTCAGCCCCGACTGCTAGGAGATTCTCTATGTCTTTTATTGAGTGGATTCCGCCGCCTATAGTGAGTGGCATAAAACATTCTTTCGTAATTTCTTTAATTATTTTTAACGCTGGACTTCTTTTTTCTTGGGTGGCCTTCATGTCAATAAATATCAGTTCATCAACATTTCTTGAATTATAAACCCGAGCCATTTGAACTGGGTTTCCTAGGTTGCGAATAGTGTCGAATCTTATTGTCTTAATGAGATTTAACCCGTTAAAAAGCATGCAGGGGATTATTCTAGTTTTAAGCATTGTATTTTATAAAATTATTAATTATGGCTAAGCCACTTAGCTGACTTTTCTCCGGATGGAACTGGGTGGCGAAAATATTTTTATATTGGATTACAGCCGGGAATTCAACCCCATATTTACAGGTTGCAGCTATTATCGATTTATTTTTTGGTTTCAAAACATAGCTATGAACAAAGTAAAAATTATTGTCAGGAATATCATTTAGAATACTCTTTTTTATAATTTTTATATTATTCCAGCCAATATGGGGGAGTTTAGGGGATTTTAACCTAACCACTTCCCCCTTGATCCAGCCAAGTCCTTCGTGAATTCCAAATTCATGGCCTTTCTCGGCTAGCAATTGCATTCCAAGACATATTCCTAGAAATGGCGTCCCTTGTTCAACGACCCTTTTAGTCAAGAGGTTGATTAAGCCAAGCTCAGTCAGATTTTTGATTCCATCACCAAAGGCGCCTACGCCGGGCAAAATAAGGTGAGTTGCTTTTTCTATATCAGATTTTTTATTCGAGAGTTTATTTTTAAATCCAAGCTTATCTAGCGCTTTAGCTACTGAAGCAACATTCCCCATATTGTAGTTGATTACGACTATATTAGGTGTTGTCATGGTTATTTTTTATCAAATTACCGGCCTCATCGCGAACTAAATTTCCGTTTTTGTTACATCTGAATATTTGTTTATTGGTAAAAGAATCAATTATCTTATCAACCTCTTTTTTGCTCATTCCCGTATATTCTATAAAATTCTTAATTCCATAATTGGGATATTTACCATCATATTTTTTAACCAATCTCATTCCTTCTGTTCGGTCAATGCGACCATTTCGGATGTCCAAACATGCATGGTCGGTAGCCCGTCCAAAGCCATATTTGGTGAATTTTAGGTAATCATGCAAACCGACCGTTGCTTCGTCTAGATTCTCGTAATTAGTGTAGGTTCCTTCTATCGGCCCATCTTCTTTATAGCGAAATCCATATTTTTTAATCATTAACTCTGTTTGTTTACGGGCGTCCCATTTAAAGAAGTAACCAAGAAATAGTCCGGTTACCCCGACCCCTCTCAGTTCTTTATCGCTCGGATATTGGTAGATAAGGAGATCTTCTTTAGTAATCCCATCTACACCGATCATATCATTAACTCGATTACCGAGAAGACCGCCGAATTCTTCAAGCCATCTTCGATCAAGACTATTTTTGTTACGAGAAGTTGCTGGCCCGCCATATTCTAGTTGTGAGTTTTCACCCCAGATTAAAAGGGGGATTTTAAATTTGACCGCTACCTGGATTGGAATAGTAAAAATACCGATATGGTTGGGCCACTCATTATCACCGACTCGTTTGAATGCCTCCATCACCATTTTTTTATAAACTTCAGGATTTTTTTTAAAATAAACCAAGTCGCCAAATTGACGGATGTTCTCAAGGTTTTTGCGTCCTAGCTCTGTGATTTTTGTTTGTTCAAAACACACCAGCAGGGGATTCATTTTATATACCACTTTCATCAGGTAGGCTTGATAGTGGCTATCTTTGCCTCCGGAAACAGGGACGATGCAGTCATAATTTGAGCTGTCCCTCGAGCGATATTTGGCTATTATTTTTTCAAATTCTTTTCGACGCGTTTCCCAGTTTATGCCTTTCATTTTAGAACTTTTTGTTTCTGATGATCGGCAAGCATCACAAACACCCTCTTTATCAAAAAAGAGATCAGGTTTGGTATCTGGCATTACGCATTTTGTGCAGTATTTAAGCCTCATTGTATTGGTTTTGTTTTTTCTGAATTAGGTTAACTGGTGCATGGACGGCGTGCTTTTGTTCACAATCGGCATTAATGGATGCGATTTCTGGATGTTTATCTAGGAATTCAAGAGCTTTTAGTGTAGGTATAATTTTATAATTAGCTAGTTTTTCGTAAATTATATTTATCAATGCAAGGTCTTCGGGGTAGTCCACAGTTAATCTATAGGATCTTTTTAATCCGGCCGGTGCAGTTACTATTTTGCCTATTTTATATTTGCCCTTTTTATTCTGCCATATATAGGGAGTAACATGTTCTGTTTCCATAGATTCAGTTGCTTCTCGGAACGCTTTATCTAGGGCAGTAAAGGAAAACACCTCAACATCTAATCCGCGAGGAAAAGTTCTTTCTCCGGGTACGATATTACTTACATAATCACATTTTTGATTTTTGTGCGCTTTAAATACACGATCAATAGTCGCTGGATCAACTAGAGGACAATCGGCCGTGACTCTGGCGATAATATCTACTTTATATTTTTTAGCGGCCTCGTAGTATCTTGAAAGAACGTGATTGATACTACCGCGGGAATGGGGGATTTTGTATTGTTTGCAGAACCTCTCTATCTGGTCATCGCTTTTATCTATAGTTGTGGCGACGATAACAATACTAGCAAGTTTTGAAGCCTTACATCTGTTATATACATGCCAAAGGGATGGCTTTCCGTTGAGGTTTTTTAAGATCTTGCCAGGTAAGCGAGATGAGTCCATACGAGCTTGAATAATAATGCCTTTTTTCCACTTTTCCATAGATAAAACCTTACCAGATAAATACGCCCTTGTCAGTATTGACTTATTTTGAAAAATATATTAACGTATTTAGCACTGCTTTTTAATAAATCAGGAGACTCGTCTTGGTTAACATAGGTGGTATTTTTGAAC
>CAZCYM010000071.1:1826-4762 GCA_964502945.1 uncultured Candidatus Saccharibacteria bacterium | reverse complement strand
ATTTTTTCCATTTATTTAATTTATCTTAATTCGGATTCAAATGCGAATTTCGGTTCGTTGAAAGAGGAGATTAAAGAAAGTGCAACAAGTGCAACCAATATCTCTAGAACAATGGCTATCGGCTTATAACGAAGCCGAATATTTATTTGGTGCTATCATAAAAGAACTTCAAAGGGTTCATAACAGAAAGGCAGTGTTGAATGAGCTTTGGGCAATACAAAATGAATTTTGGAGAAAACTAAAAGAACAAGGCGAAACCCATGAGTCTTTACAGGAAGTATCTGCGTTTCATGGGATGATCGGCAGTACTATTTCACATCAATTTTTCAATCCAGCTAAATCAAAAGCTGATTTAGAAAACGACAAATCAATCATAAATCATTTTAGAAATAAATTGCGTGAGCTAGAGAGCACCTAAAATTAGAGATATGGGAATCCCTACCGAGACATCTCGGCTTTTTTATTTTTTCGAAAAGCGCAACTGCCTTTATGATATATCATAAAGCCTTATCGAGAGATTTCAGGTTATGATATATCATAACTCCGAGCAATCTTATTAATTGTTGGACATCCGATGTTTAACATAAAATCGCAACACAACCAGCTTTATGATATATCACAAAGCTGGTTCAGGGTTTGTGGTGAGATTCTTTGACTTTATTGATAACTTCTATTAATATCTAGGCACGGATTGTTCGTTGAGAGGATATTGATATGCCGGAATCTTTTTATGGTATGCGGATGATTTATGTACCAGAGAGTGAGTTGGGTTCTATCATGAAGGAATTACACCTTTGTGGCAAGAAGAATCCTAGGTTTGAATATCATTCTGATCTGCAAATATTCGTATTCTTTAATGTTGATAATAACTCTGTTGTCAAAGATATCCGAGAAATTCTTAGAGAGGCTAAGTTAATTCGTGATTCCGAATTTAATTCTAATCGAATTGATCCCATTGCCGGCAAGCTATAAGCCGGCTTTTTGTTTTTTATAAACGTGTTATGATAAAAATATAATGGAATCTAAGAAATGGGCAGTGATATTGATAGGTCCGCCGGGGTCGGGGAAGGGGACCCAAGCAGAATTATTAGCCGAGAAGTTCGGCCTTTTTCATTTAGAGACCTCTAAGTTGGGGGAAGAAAAAATAAATAATCTAGAATTGGTTAAAAAAGATCCTGAAGTTGCTGAAGCTAAGAGACTATATGACAAGGGAGAATTATTTCCTCCACCGTGGACTGTAAAAATTATGGTTGAGAAAATAAGAGAACTTGGCAATAAGGGAGCGGGACTTGTTTTTAGCGGTTCCCCTCGAACTCTTCATGAGGCAGAAAATGAACTGCCGGTGTTGGAAGAGGTTTATGGTAAAGATAATATAAAGCCGATACACCTAAATTTGACCAAAGACGAATCTATAAAAAGGAATTCTAGCCGTAGGATATGCAAAGCAAATCGGCATTCTATCCCTGACTTTCCCATGTTCAGGGGGATAACAACTTGTCCTAAGGATGGAAGCGAGCTAGTGACTAGATCTCTTGATAATCCAGAAACAATAAGCATTCGGTACGAGGTTTATTTGAAACAAACTCAGCCGATAATCTCATTTATGACGGAACGAGAATATAAGATTCTAGAGATAGAAGGTGAACAGGATATAGATAAAGTTTTTGAAGATATATTAAAAGGACTGGGGGAATATTAAGATGAATTATGGGTATTAATATTAAAACTAAAGAAGAGATTCTGATTATGACAGCTGGGGGCAAGATCTTGGCCAATATTTTGAAAGGACTAACCAAAGCAGTGAGGTCAGGAATCACCACTCAAGATTTGGATAAGCTCGCTCGAGAGCTTGTTTTTAAATTTGGAGCTAAGCCCGCTTTCTTAAATTATAATGGATATCCAGCCACTTTGTGTACTTCTATTAATGATGAAATAGTTCATGGAGTTCCTTCAAATAGAAGATTAGTAAAAGGCGACTTGCTCAAACTAGACATGGGAGTTTTGTATAAAGAATTTTATACCGATTCGGCGGTGACAGTTCTTGTTGGTGGGGGACTCTCGCTCAGTAAAAATATGTTGCTTAAGAAAAAGTTGGTAAATGTAACAAGGGATGCTCTTGCCATTGGTATAGAACAGGCAAGACCCGGGAATACCATCGGCGATATTGGGTCGGCGATACAAAAATATGTTGAGAAATATAATTTTAATTTAGTTCGGGATTTAGTCGGACATGGTATAGGTAGAGAACTCCATGAGGAACCGCAGGTGCCTAATTACCTGCCTGCCGGCAGGCAGGTGGCAAATTCTGGTCAAGGTATAAAGCTTGTCGAAGGAATGGTGATTGCAATTGAGCCGATGGTTGTGACTGGCGATTGGAAAACTAAAGAAGGTCCCGACGGATTTGTTTTTCAGACTAAAGACGGCGGACTGGCCGCCCATTTTGAACATACAGTTGCTATTACTGAAAAAGGGCCTTTAGTTCTTACTCGATAAGACATGGTATAATTAAGATATGTCAGAGGAAACTAAAAAACCAGAAGATATTCACATTACCAAGGGCTTCACTGGTTGGGTTCATCATCATCGGAGAATGGCAAAATGGTTAATGAAGGTTTTAGTAGCTGTTGTTGCATCAATTTTGTATTATCTCCGAAGAGAGCAGAGGCACATAGAAGAGGAGAAATGAATTTTCCTCGCTTGCAAAAATAAGAACTAAGCATTAACAGCGAAGATGAATAATGATTTTTTGAAACCATCAGTAGAGTTTAAAAATAACCCTAAGCTTAGATTTAGACTTTTGGGTTATATTTTTTTGGGAATAGTGATCGCCGGATTTTTAGGATCCGGCTATTATTTAAAATATTATTACTATGACTGCTCACAAACTGTTGTAGAATCTCCACAGGATTTGATCAAAATTATTGATCTTAGTAAAT
>CAZCYM010000071.1:0-1816 GCA_964502945.1 uncultured Candidatus Saccharibacteria bacterium | reverse complement strand
GTGATTCGAAATTAACCGACGAAACATTGAATTGGCAAACCTACCGCAATGAGGAATATAGGTTTGAAGTGAAAATTCCAAATGACTGGAGTTCTGGTATTTGCGGTCAGAATTGTATAATGTTTGGCCCCCAAAATAGAGCTGATTATACTCCGGTAAGTATAGTGATAAGAAATACTGATCTGGCTATGGCCAAGAATGAAAGGCTTCAATCTAAGCTCGAATTATTAGAAGAGGAAAATGTGAATGTTAAAAATCGGCAGTGGATAAAATTGAATTTTGAATATACAGACGGAACGCTACACGAATATTTAATCGAGAACCAAAATAAAACCTACATATTCAAAGATATTTCTGAAGTCGAAAACATATCTGATCAAATCCTCTCCACCTTCAGGTTTATAAAATAAATTCCAGCCCTTCTGGAAGGGTTGGGCAAGCGTTCGGGTTTAAGTTTATTGAAAACCAATAACCGGTGTGCTAATATAAAAATATGTTAGTAGAATATATAAATAAACAATTACAAAAAGCCAACTATGAACTTCTTGAAGACAGGACATATTATGGTGAGATTCCCGGTTTAAGGGGGGTTTGGGCTAATGCTAAAAAACTTGAAGACTGCAGGCAAGAGTTGCAGGAAGTATTGGAAGGATGGTTGATACTTAAGCTTCGTGATGGCGACTCTATCCCGGGCCTAAAAGCTAGTCAGGTTTCTCAAGATTTTTCTCGGCAAAATTTGCCGAAATTTTAAAATGGTAAGAAGCATCTCAAGGCGCAAACTAATTCAGAGATTGTATAAGTTAGGATTCAACGGCCCCCATCCGGGAGGCCGTCATTTATATATGGTTAAGGGTGTTCTCAAGGTTAGAATTCCCAATCCTCATCAAAAAGATATATCAAAGTCATTGGTTATGAAAATTATCCACCAAGTGGATACTTCCCCCGAAGAATGGGAAAGTAAATAATCGACACCCTACCAATGGGGGCTATTGACCTCTCACCTATTGAGCTTATATTTTTAGCCCAAAAAGGCTATCCACAAAGCTCAATAGGTGGGGGAGTTGACGGGCGATACTCCTATTTGCTATACTAACACCACAATAAAACAGATCCCAGTAATACAACCTCGATCTGCTATTTGCTTTACAAATAGCCTGATTTTCATGATGTATTGACTGGTGTAGTTATTATTAGTAGTAATAAATTTATAAATACAACCTTGTTTATTATCGAGGTTGATATACTGGGGATGTTAACCAACATAAAACTATACAAAACAAGCGGCTGAAAACGTCCATTTTTTGTGCGTTATCAATGAAGCCGCGAAGATGCGGCCTTTTTATTTAAAAAGGAATCTTTTTAACTAAAGATGTCCTGAGTTTATGGATCCGACTAGCTCACGCCGGTGAGCCTGTCGAATCCGTCGAAGGATTGTCGGGGGACTTGGCAGGCGACGATTCATCTGATAAGGTTAATCGCTGATTGCGAAGCAATGCAAGAATCTTGATAACTAAATACTTGTCCCGTTAGAAATAGACTCCGACTTTAGTCGTGAGTCGTGATTTCTAAGCGGGATGTTAGCGGGTATCCCGATTAGAGCTTACAGTCGCCAAGGGCGACTTACCTCTAACGGGATTAATGAAAGAAATTAAATAATCATTGCACCCTCCGTCGCGTAAAGCTATGGAGGGCAAAGAAAATAAGAAATTGCGTGGACATTACTCATTAAATTAAGGGCGTATGGAGGATGCCTTGGCACATAAAGGCGATGAAGGTCGTGGCGTGACTGCGATAAGCTTCGGGGAGCCGTCTAGCG
>CAZCYM010000070.1:4125-4837 GCA_964502945.1 uncultured Candidatus Saccharibacteria bacterium | reverse complement strand
TCTCGGTAGCCGGCGCCGGAGCAAACCTGTGTACTAGCAATGCTGATTGCGGCGGCGCTCCCACTCACCTAGAATGCCAATCTAACGCTTGTGTCTCGGTAGCCGGCGCCGGAGCAAACCTGTGTACTAGCAATGCTGATTGTGCTGCCGCTACCTACACAATTGAGGGTTGGGTTTTTGAAGATATAAATAACAATACAATTTGGGACGGTCCTCCTGGTGAGCTTGGCCGAGGCGGCGAGAGAATATTTCTATACGATGCGGGCATGACTACTCAACTGGCGGTAACTTATACTGTTGCGACCAATCCGCTAATTGGCTATTTTGCTATTGGCGGCGTTGCTCCGGGGAGTTATAACTTAGTGCTTGATCCGGTACCGGCTGGTTATACTGTTACGACCGGCGGTGTAACCGCAGGAGGAAGTAATCGTTATCCAATAACAATTGGTGCCAGTAATGTTGTCCATAATTTTGGTTTATATATTTCTCAAACTCTTTCCACTACCCTAACTGCCGCTCCTAATTCCGGACCTTCACCGCTAGACGTTACCCTAACGGCTAATACTTCCGGAACAGCTACCGGTACAACAAATTATTCTTTCTGGTGGAATTGTGCCGACACAACGACTAATGTGGCTACGGCAACATTGTCCTGTGGCGCCCTGCCCTCTCCCGGCGCCGGTTCTTGTTCTGACAATAGCACCGGTTTTAA
>CAZCYM010000070.1:0-4115 GCA_964502945.1 uncultured Candidatus Saccharibacteria bacterium | reverse complement strand
TATTTAAGTAATGTCATCTGGACTAATTTGGTAAATGTTACTCCGTCCGGCAACTCCATAACTAAAACTTCCGGGGGAGATGGTGCTTGGAATGCCGGCGCCGTATCTTTGCAAACTATTTCTTCGGGTGATGGCTATGTGGAATTCAGTACTAACGAAATCGGAACCCATAAAATGGCTGGATTAAATAGCGGCGGCAATACCGGTCAAGATTACAATGAGATTGAATACGCTTTTTATATGCAAGGAGGTGGAAATACGCTGTACATATTTGAATTAGGCGTAAATGCTTGTTCCGCCGGTTGCTCTACTGGCTGGACTCAGGGTACATATAGTCCCGGTGATATTCTTAGAATAGCAATTGAGTCGGGAAGGATTAAGTATTATAAAAACGGGAATTTACTTCATGATAGTGCCATAAGTTTAAGCTACCCCTATATTTTAGACACTTCTCTTTATAGTCAAAGTCCAGACGCGACGATTACCAACGCAAAAATAACAGTCCCGGCAAATATAGCCCCAGTCCACACGTATACTTCTAGCAGTACGGCTAAAGTAATTGTTGAAAGAGGAACTGCGCCTGCTGCTCAAGATCAGGAAACTATCACTGTTATTTTGCCGGCTCCATCAGTATCAGACACTACGGTTATGGTTAGTAATTCGAATTATTGTAGTGTTGGGATTCATGCGACGGTAAGTTGGAATTATTCTAGCGCTGGAAGTCCGCCCCAATCTAATCAGGCAGCCTATGAAGTTCAAATAGATGACGATAACGATCCTTTGGCTGGAAATCCTGAATGGGAGCAATCTGGGACAACTGGAACTTCGGTGGTAACAACTCCATGCAATCTTGCCAATCCTGTAACTTATCCTCAAACTAACTGCAGAATGAATTGGAATGTTCTTTATCGAGCCTGGGTTAGAGTTCAGAATGGTTATGGCGAGTGGTCACCCTGGACTATGATGAATACTTATTGTAATGGTAGTTCGTGCGGACCGGCTACCAGTTGGACAACACCGGCTCACCAGCTTCCCGATCCTGATTTTAGTGTTACTCCGCCAAATCCAGCCTTGGGCTTTCCCGTAATTTTTGATGATATTCCGGTAACTTTTGACGGGGGAGCGATATTCGGTTCATGGAGTTGGAATTTTGGTGATGGGAGTATCACTAATGGTACCGATTCAGTGTTGCCCTTAGATATAGCGGGTACTACTCATACTTACATGGCTAATGGTAACTATACGGTTAGGTTAACAGCTGAGGATGAGCTTGGAATATCATGTTCGAATAGCTCGCTTCTCAGTATTCAGAAGGCAATCCCTAGATGGCGAGAAATTGCCCCTCGTTAGAATAATTTGCAAATATGACAGTTACGATGATTACGATGGTGCCCATCGTTTTGTTATGATTAAAGCATGGCAATCAAACCACTCAAAAAGAAAAACTATCTGGCAATGATAGAGAATTCGGCCAAGGGTGAGAATTGGATGTTTCGGAATTTTTATGTTGAGGAAAACGGAAAGATAACAGACATTTATAATAATGGGCGATGGAGTTGCGCTGTATTAGTATCCTCAATTTTGTATTTAAATAAGTTAATCAAGGATGTATATGGAAATGTTTTAAGCGTTAATAAGGGCATGGAGGAGTCTGGCTGGTATGAGATTAAAGAATTAAAGCCTGGGGCAGTGATAGTATGGGAGTCTAAGGTGGGGATTGATGACGGCAAAGACCACTATCACAATGGATTTTATGTTGGCGATGATGAAGCAATAAGCAACGACTCTAAGGGGACTGGTTTTCCACATAAACACCACTACACTTATAATGATACCCGCAAAATAGAAAAAATTTATTGGCACCCCGCCCTTGAAGAATAAATCCCAAGTACTAAATTCTAAATCCTAAACAAATCCAAAATCTTAAATTTAAATATTGAAACAGTTTAGGATTTATGAATCAAAGACCAATGTGGTAAAAGACATTGTTATAACAATTCCGTTAGTTGATCAGTCCAAAGATGTAAAAGATAGGAAATGGAAGAAAGAATCCTGTGCTATTTGTTCGATGAAAATGATGATGGGGTTTAGTAATAAGAGGCATATCGAGATTGATATTGGTCAATTGATAAACGAGGCCAAGAAGTTAGATGGTTACCTTGAGGGCATTGGCTGGAAGCATAAAACAATTACTGATCTGGCGAAAAATTATGGCCATAAGTTTAGTTTTATAAAGAAGTTTCCTAGGACACATTTAGAAAAGTCTAAATGGCTAAAGAAGCTAGAGAAAAATATTGTGAAGGGCAAGCCAGTTATGGCCTCGCTATATTATAAGCTGAGTAAGAAAAATGGCGGGCATGTGGTGGTGGTAAATGGTGTGCGAAAAAATGGAAAGATAGTTCTCGGCTATCATATCCAGGATCCCGACAGAAATTTTAAGGGTAATAATTACTATCTCTCTAAGAATAAATTTCTTCTCGGCTGGCGAGGTGGGATGATCTACTTTTCAAAGTAGGATTTTTCTGCTATTAAGTAGTCAGACACGGCGTACTTTAAGAGGAGTGATTAATGAGATCTCTTGAGCATGATTGGCTTAAGCAACTGTTGTGGGGATGTACTTTCGACGACTTTCTGATTGCTCCCGGATGGGGAGTGGCCACTAGTCGGAAGAACATATCCTTAGTTTCCAAATTTTCACAAAATATTCCTCTCAATATCCCCCTCGTTTCAGCTAATATGGATACTTTAACTGGGGCTAGGATGGCAATCGCTGTGGCCAAAAAAGGTGGCATTGGAGTCATTCATCGCTACTTAAGCAATGACGATCAATGTCAAAAAGTTGAAGAGGTTAAAAGAGAGGAGAATTTTATAATTGAAAAGCCATACAGTACTTCTCCTAATGTGACCATTGGAGAGGCAAGAAATATAATGGAAAAAAACAAGGTTGGTGGCCTTGTTGTTGTGGATGAACAAGGACGACTTTTGGGGATTTTAACCAATAAAGATCTTCGTTTTTGCAATGACACTGATTCCGTGGACGGAAGAATGTCTGTTAGGCCGATTACTGGATCACCAGGGATCTCTTTGTCTGAAGCTAAAATTCTACTCGATAAATTTCGTTTAGAGAAGCTACCTCTCGTCGATAAAGACAGAAAGTTAAGGGGACTTATCACCTCACGCGACATAGAAAACCTTGATAAATATCCTTTAGCCAACAAGGATGCTCGGGGTCAGCTTCTAGTCGGTGCAGCTATCGGAGCAACGGGGGATTATCTGGAAAGAGCGGCCGATCTTATTAAGGCCGGGGTCGATGTCATAGTTCTCGACATAGCCAATGCTCAATCTAACGTTGCCAAGAACGCAGTTGCTAATTTTCGTAAAAAATTTCCAGATACAGAACTGGTAGTTGGAAATATAGTATTGTCTGAGGCGGTTCATGTTTTTGAACAACTTGGAGTAAATGGTTTTAAGGTTGGTCTTGGTCCGGGTTCAGCTTGCACTACCAGAAGAAATACTAACATTGGTATTCCGCAAGCCCAGGCTGTTTATAATTGCTCAGTTGTTTCTAGAATTCCTATCTGCGCCGACGGGGGGATTAAAAGGAATGGCAGTATTGCCGAAGCCCTTATGCTAGGAGGCAGTTCAGTTATGATTGGGGGTCTTTTTGCAGGAACTGATGAAACGCCCGGTATAGTTTTCAGAGATTCTAATGGCGAAGAGGTCAAAGCATTTCGAGGAATGGCTTCGCGTGAAGCTATGCATGAAAAATTAAGAGCCGAAGAAGATGATGATCCTTACGAAACTTCATCACGAATTAGCCCTGAGGGCATAGAAAAAAAGGTAAAATATAGAGGTTCGGTAGCACCGGTTATCGATGAGATGATAGGGAACCTTTCTTCAGCCATAAGCTACATGGGAGCAATGTCGCTTCAGGAAGCCAAAGAAATGTTTATGGCTCATCCGATGAGTTATTTGATTAAGCTGTCCGAATCAGCTAAAAGAGAATCTTGGGATAGATAGCCCCTCCTAAAAAGTGAGGGGTTTTAATTTAGATAAAAACGTGTTAGAATTTGTATATAAAATGCCGATATTTAAAGCCAAAAATGACGATTTCT
>CAZCYM010000069.1:3690-4853 GCA_964502945.1 uncultured Candidatus Saccharibacteria bacterium | reverse complement strand
GAACTATGACTAGGAGCCAAGAGACTTTTTTACTAAAACCATAGTCCAAACTAAATATTTGAGAAAGGCCAGTGCCTAGCATTATATAGGAGGTACTGACCGCCAAGACACCGAATAAAGAACCGAGAAAAATAACCGCCGGTCCGACAAAATCAACCAATCCGCTTATCGCATCAGGAGAAGTGGCCTCCCCCGATATTCCCAAAACAGTCCAGCCGAAAACAAAATAAAAGAAACCGATTACAGTAACGGCCATTAAAATCGACTGTTTCAAAAATCCCTCCCCATCAATTAAAACCTGTCTTTGTATCGGTACGGCCGATAAACCGGCAAAAGCAAAAAGAAAAATTCCATAAGGAAAAAACCAGAAATCAAAATTTATAAAAGAGTAATTCGAAAAATTAATATCCCCCATTCCAAAACCCAAAATCAGGCCTATAACCGCAATAAGCAAAACTGTCAAAACAAACTCAACCCAAGCCACAGCCCTTATGCCTAAAAGAACAAAAAAAGAAGCAACGACAAAAAACCAAATACTTAAACTGTAAGACGAAGCATAAGAAAATGAAGAGATAACATTCGACATAAAATCACCAGCAATTATAATATAAGCCAAAAGAGCGGCATAAGTAGTGAGCAGAATAGAAAAAAACATTATTTTTTTCCAAATGCTCCCAAGATAAATCTGAGTATAACCGACTAGCTGATGAGACTGATGAGTTCTTAAAACTATTTCTCCATAAATAAAGTCTAGAAAAAGCGTAACCAAACCAATTAAGATCAAAAATAAAAAGCCAATCCAAAAACCGGCTTTTGCAAATGCAAACGGTATGCCGAATATCCCAACGCCCACTGTTCCTCCGATGAGAATGGCAGTAGCTTTAAGAAACTGCTTATTTTTCAGAAGTTGGATCAAAGTGATGAGCACCGTCTTTTAATTCTCCAAAAATCCCCTCGCCCCTATATCTCATTTCTCTAGTCAGATATTTTTCAACCAGCCATAATCCCGCCAAAACAACATAAACAATTATGGTCGTGGCAATAGCTTCAGAATACATGCCCAATCCAGTGGCACTACCGATTGTTGCTACTGCCCACAGACTCGCTGCAGTTGTTGTGCCTTCCACTTTATCCTCCCCCTTCACAATCGCACCCGCCACGCC
>CAZCYM010000069.1:0-3680 GCA_964502945.1 uncultured Candidatus Saccharibacteria bacterium | reverse complement strand
TAGTACCGGCGCCGATAAAACCTATACCAGCAATAAGATTCGCCACGAGATGATAATCAAAGCCATAGGTTCCATTTACCGAAGGATAATTATAGAAAAGATATAAAGATATAATGCTTGATAGGGCCGCTCCTAGAGAAACCAACACATGGGTCCTCAAACCAGCCACCTTTCCTGATCGTTCCCGTTCAAAACCAACAATTCCACCCAGAACAGCGGCGACTAAAAGCTTATCGATCGTATCAAAATCGAGTTGGGAGAATAAGTTAGTAATTAAGTCCATTAAATATGGTGGGGTTTATTAACCTTTTCTAAAACTTGGACTCTTCTTTGAAGGCCAAGAAAATCTTTTTCTCCTCGGTCCAAAATCTCATGAACCTGGTCAACCCGAAAATCAACTTTATCTATTTTTCTTTCTACCGCATTTAGACGTTGATTAAATTCGTCCTTAGTAACTAACGTTTTCAATTCTTCTTTGGTGGCCAAAGTTTTCAATTCTTCTTTGGTGGCAGTCTTCTCAAATCCCCTAGCCACCATTCCGGCTAATTTATCGAGGGTCATTTTAACTTTTTTCTTCATAATGAATAAGTCTAAAACATTATTATCAACAAAACAACCAAAATTATGCACACTTCTTCCAGAAACCTTGCTTCTGGAAGTCCTAAAAATAGCTCCTATTTGAGAGCTATTTTTAGGACTTCCTCCATCGTTTTAACAAAGAAGAATTTGATATCGCGCTGAATTTCTTTGGGTATATCTTCCATGTCTTTTTTGTTATCGGCTGGAAGAATAATAACTTTGAGTCCAGCTCGATGAGCGGCCAAAACTTTCTCCTTAACTCCACCGATTTCAAGAACTTTTCCGCGCAAAGTTACTTCACCAGTCATACAAACCTCTTTCCTAAATGGCTTTTCCAAGAATAGAGATATCAAAGCCGTGGTCATGGCAATACCGGCCGAAGGACCGTCTTTTTTAATACCACCCTCTGGAACATGAACGTGAATATCATCTTTAGTAAAATCCTCTTTGACGCCAAATTTAGTAACATAGGCCCTGGCAAAACTCAAAGCCGCTTGAACTGATTCCTTCATCACTTGGCCTAACTGGCCAGTTAAAATAAGCTTTCCCTTGCCCGGCATTTTAGCCACTTCTATCGGGAGAATATCTCCACCCACCGGAGTCCAGGCCAAACCAGTTGACCGGCCGATTTCATCTTTCGTCTCAGCTATTTGATGAGAATATTTAGCGGGACCGAGGTAATGATGGATTACCTCTTTAGTTATTTTAATCTGTTTATGCGAGTTAGATTCAACGATTTTTCTAGTAACTTTACGGATTATTGAGGCCAACTGACGTTCAAGGTCGCGAACACCGGCTTCTCGAGTATGTTTGCGAATAATATCCGATAAAGCCGAGTCGGCAAAAACAAGAGATTTATTCTTGAGTCCGTGATCATGAAAAAGTTTTGGCATAAGAAAACTCTTGGCAATATGAAATTTTTCTTGTTCAGTGTAGCCAGGAAAGAAAATTATTTCTAAACGGTCACGCAAAGCATAGGGTATAGTTTCAAGAGTATTAGCCGTAGTTATAAAAAGCACTTCTGACAAATCAAAAGGAACTTCGAGATAATGATCAGAGAAGGCATTATTCTGTTGAGGATCTAAGGCCTCCAAAAGAGCCGAGGATGGATCGCCTCGAAAATCCATACCAAGCTTATCTATCTCATCAAGCATAAAGACTGGATTTTTGACAGCCGCTGTATGAATACCCTGAATAATCCGACCAGGCAAAGCACCAACATAAGTTCGACGATGACCGCGTATTTCAGCTTCATCACGCAAACCGCCTAAAGAAACTCTGACAAATTTGCGTCCAAGAGCTCTGGCCACTGATTGACCAATAGAAGTTTTGCCGGTCCCCGGCGGGCCGACCAAACAAAGTATTGGCCCCTTTAATTTACCGACTTGTTTCTGGACAGCCAGATATTCGAGTATTCTCTCTTTTACTTTATTTAAACCGTAGTGATCCTGGTTTAATATTTTCTCGGCTTCTTTAAGATCTATTTTTTCCTTGGTCTTCTTTGACCAAGGAATATCGACAAGCCAATCAAGGTAGGTGCGTAAATAAGATACCTCGGGATTGAAAGGTGGCATTTTGGCAAGACGGCTAAGCTCTTTGAGAGCCTTTTCCCTTACTTCTTTTGGCATTCCAACGGCTTCAATTTTAGTTTTTAATAAATTGACGTCATCTTTTTCATCATCTACTCCTAATTCTTTTTCTATGCTTTTGAGCTGCTCTCTCAAAAAAAGTTCTTTCTGCATTTTGCCAAGTTGTTTTTTGGTTTCTTTAGCAACAACCTTTTCGGCCTCTAAGATCTCAAGTTCGCGAGTCAAAAACAAACTTAATTTCTTAAGGGCTTCTCGAGGATCTTCGGTTTCAAGAATATTTTGCTGATCTTGAACTTCTAAGCTTAGATTTACGGTTACCAAACTTATCAACTGATCAACATCTTTAAGTTGAGACATCATGTAGATTATTTCTGGGGATACCGATGGAAATGACTTGATTTCTGAAATATTTCTAAATTGATCAATAACCAGTCGGGTTAAGGCTTTTTCTTCTAAATTATCGTTGGATAAATTACTTACTGCTATCGGACTGGTTTTTACCACAAAAAATGGATCTTCTTTTGATAATTCCGATATTCTAGCCCTCATTAAGCCCTCAACATCTACCTTAGAAGAACCGTCGGGTAATTTGAATACAGACATAACTCTCCCAACTGTACCTATCTTAAAAAGATCGTCCATCTTAACATTATCTTCTATATTCTTTTGGGTAACAAAGAAAACAAGCCGATCTCGGTTCATTGCACTTTCAAGAGCACCCACAGACTTTGGGCGCTGAACAATTAGAGGTATTACCACCTTCGGAAAAAGGACAGTATTCTTTAAAGCAACCAACGGTAATTCCTCTGGGATTAGAATATTGTTGAGTTTAAACTGAGCCAATGGCGTATATATCTATTCTCCTAGATGAGGTTCTATTTTAACATCTTTTCTTTCAGTGTCAATAATTTCTTTTAATTTGGTTACGAGCTCCTTGGGATCACTAGAAAAGACTAATTTTCCAGCGCCATGATGGTGAGGATCTTTTATATTTTTGAGGAGCCCATAGATCTGATCGGCGGCACCGCAAGTCCCCGATAAAACTCCTATCGGTTTATCGTCTTCCAGGGCAATGGTAAATTCATTAAGTGTACCAAATCCTCCACAGATGATAATTACTGCATCGGCGGCTTTAGTTAATATTAAATTCCTACCAGAGTAATCAAACCCAGAATAAATTATAAAATCAAAAGAATCAGTCGGAAGATGATAAGTTTTAACATGGGCAGCATAAGTGGCCGCCGGAGATATGCCAATCGATATACCGCCCTCATCTTTAGCTCCTTTAGCCGCCATATGAGGAATACCGGTTGTAGCACCAGTAATCAAGATCCCGTCCTGCCTGACTATTTCCTGGCCTACCTGGTAAGCTTTGTCTTCCACATCAGAGCAACAAAAACTCACATTAGCCGCCCCCGAAACAACAAATTTATATTTCATATAATAATTTTACACAAAAGTTTTTTTGCAAGCAAGTTATCGCGAACCCCTCCTCATTTTTCAAGCGTTCGA
>CAZCYM010000068.1:0-4873 GCA_964502945.1 uncultured Candidatus Saccharibacteria bacterium | reverse complement strand
CCAGAAAACTAAATTAGGTTTTACCGTATTATTTTGATCCTTCAATCTTATTCAGGATCAACCTTGAGTTTACCTAATAGGTTGACCTCTGGTTCGAGTTTTATGCCAAATTTAGTTTTTACTGATTTTTGCATTAATTCGGCTAAATTGATAATATCTTTGGATTTTGCGCCTTTATAACTAACTAGCACCATGGCATGTTTCTTTGATACCCCAACATTTTTTAATTTCTTACCCTTCCAGCCGGCTTTTTCGGTAAGCTGGCCGGCAAATAGTTTTATTTGGTTATCTCCAAAATCTCTACCAATAATATCTGGGAATTTGGAGGCCAGAGATTTAAATTCAGAAACCGTTACGACTGGATTCTTAAAAAATGATCCGACGGTACCAACATTGGTTGTCGGGTAGTCTAACTTAGATTTCCTAATTCTTATAACGGCTTGCCTCATTTCTTGAACGGATGGTTTTTTAGAGCCAAAATATTTGATTAAGTCCGGATATTTAATATTGGGAGTATATTCTCTGGATAACTTTAATGTAGCTCCCGTAATAATATAATTTCTACCTTCGGGATGTTGGAAGATACTGTCTCGATATTTGAAAAAGCAATCTTTATTTCTTAAGGTCTTAATTGTTAGACTACTTTTATCAAAAACTTGTACGGACGTTAGAATGTCTTTCAATTCCACTCCGTAAGCCCCGATATTTTGATAGACTGCCCCTCCAACCGTGCCAGGTATCAAAGATAGGTTTTCCATCCCGCTAAGGCCATTTTTGACTGTTTGGGCGACTATTTTATCCCACACCTCCCCTGCTCCGACGCGAACCCAAGTATCGTCAAAAACTATTCCATGAATATCCATTTTTATAACTAATCCTCTAATGCCTTTGTCGGGTAATAAAATATTACTCCCCCCACCTAATACAAATATATTTAGATTATTTTTCTTTGCGAAACTCATTGCTCTCGGCAACTCATCTATGGTTTTTATCTCAGCAAAAAATTCAGCCCGCCCGCCGATATGAAAAGTCGTGTATCTCGCCAGTTTTATGTTCTTCTTGATTTTCATAATGAGCTTGTTTTGACCTCCTCATTTTTCAAGCGATTCACAACCTTTATAACTACTGCGATATTTATTCATTATTTCAGACAAAAATTGGGTCCCGCTCTAAGAATCGCCCCCAATTCTTTGTTATCTGAAAAATATCATAAATATCTTGTAGATTATATTAAAGTTTGTTCTAAGCTTTCAAAATGAGGAGGTCAAAACTCGCTTGTTCTTTTGTTCTTTAAATAAGATTATATCAAAAACTTAAAATTTATCGAGAAGCGATTACAAAACAAAAAAATAGCTCCGCCATGGCGAAGCTCTCGGAGTATAATAATTTCCATTAATCTTTAGAGCACGGTTTTAGACAACCTTATTGACCTAGCAATAAAAACTTCTAATTCTTGCTTAGTTTCATTATTGATTATCATGTCTGTAACCGCTCGCACTCCGCTATTAAATAGAGTTTTGAGCTTTTTCTTATCTCGAGTAATAAGGGTATCGACAGTTAACTCTGTTGATGATAATGGACTAATTATAACCGGCCTGTACTTTATTTTAAACTCTTCGAATGATTTTAAACCACTCTCTATTAATTTGGCTCTTATTTTTAATTTTTCGTTTACACCTTTAGGAAAGTGTCTCGATTGTAAGATTCTAAAAATTCTTACGCCCATCCATCGCTTTAACGTATCATCCAGATCTTTATGGTTAATAATCAATAGAACATTATGATTCGCTGGAATAATTTCTTGGCGGTAGAACGCGAATGGATCAAGATCAGAATCAACATATTGTTCGAACCCGGTTTCTCTTATGATATGTTCGTTATGAACGGTAATAGCCGCTTGTAAAATTTTCCAAAAATGAACTCGAGTTTGTTCTTGGTGATTACTGAATAATTCAAGCCTTGATTCTAGATAGTTATAGAGTGGCATCAAGAAAAGTGATTCCGATCCCAAAATACTTTCTACTGCAAGAGGATGTTTTTGCTTGAACACAATATCAATTAGATAGGGTAGGTTAAAAATGGGTCTACCCCGGAACAAGTTAAAGTAGTTAACAAACTCCCTACTGCCAACTTCTTTAAGCCAGATATCTTTTATAAACTCGAATTGTTTACTAGCAAAATACGCCACTGTTGGCACGCTTGATGACATGCCAATAAGTATATCTGTGGTTTTTATTCCAACTTTTGAAAGACCATACATTACACCAGCTGCAAAAACTCCTTTCATAGCTCCGCCATGAACGACAATCACTGTTTCATCAGTTTTTGAGCCGACCATCACTACCTTTCAATTTTTAAGCTCGTTACGAGATTATATTTTTATAAGCTGCGAGTCAACCTGATTCAAATTTGACAAGCAATAATTTAAAGGCGAGCATAGACCCGTCACTTTTTTGTCACTTGACGAGACGAATAAATTTAAGAAGATAGCCTAGATTTTATATAAAAATAATAGGTCGAGCGCCGAACAGCGAGCCAGAGAGCGCCCGTGAGGAGGCAAGCGAGGGTACCTGTTATTTTTATAATAAAATCTTGGCTATTCTGAGTAAATTTATGAGGTGAGGAGTCTGACAATAAAAGTGATGGGTTTGTGCGAGTGATCATTTATAGTAAACCCTCCCATCAATTCTTAAGTCTAGATATTCTGGTTTAAATTCTTTACCTTTTTCGTCTAGTAATATTTTTAAGATTCTTACCTGCCCGGAAATATCCGTATCATTGTTAAATAAAATATAATATCCAGCCCGCGCTACGCTAGAGACTTCGGCGAGGCGAGCAACACTATCAATACGAAAATCGCCAATTGCTTCAGCTGGTATGCTAACTTTCTTTATTTTTATTCCGACTGTATCTAGATCAAGAACGGCTTTCTGAATTGGTTCTAGAATTTCTCGACTCAACATGCGTGGTTTTTTGTCCAAGATTCTTAGGTCATCGATATTTAGCAGAAGCGATCCCGAAGAACGCAAGGCATTGCCCCATAGTACCCCTTCTTGGTCAAAATAATGACAATTTGTCATTGAACACCAAGTACCTATCGGTACTCTTTCTCTTATCTCAACATTTATTTTATGTGGGAATTCTTTAGAGATGTTAACGTCCTTAACTACCAAAAATTCAGATAATATTCTACTTTTTAATAAACTAGTATCAAAGAAGAGTATATTATTTCTCGGCTTAAAGCTTACTATTCCGAAAGCTATTTTATTTTTAATTGAGTCGCTTATTTTGAATATTTCCTCGGATTTCACCGACTTTAAACCATTTAGGTTAATCTCGGTTAATTTCATTGAAGAGGTGAAAAATAACAGATAAATCAGGAAGCCAGCCAGGGTAAAGAATAAAATTATTACTCCCGATATTATCAGAAAAAAACGGCGCTGTTTTCGACGCGCCAGATTATCCCCATAACGGTTATAATTGTATCCGGTCATTACTTTATCCCGTTAGAAGTAGCCTCGCCGAGGTCCATTGGACTCGCGCTTTTAGCGCGAGCGAGACTTCTAACGGGACTTTATTTCCTTCGATCCATTCATGTATTTTTGGAGAACTTTCGGAATTTTTATAGTTCCTTTTTCTGTCTGATAGTTTTCCATAATCGCAATCAGCGTTCTACCGGCAAAGGCCGTTGCATCGTTCATGTGGATAAATTCAGACTTATCGTTCCTTTTGAATTTTATTCCAAGCCGACGGGATTGAAAATCCGTCATAAGATCAGAGGTATGTGTTTCACGATATTTATCTTGACCGGGCATCCAAGTCTCTATATCTATTTGACGGGCATCTGGTGTACCCATATCGCCAGTAGATATTGCTACAACCTGATAGGGTAACCCGAGTTCCTGCACCATATATTCTTGGATGCCTACTATCAGATCCTGTTCTTTATAAGAATTTTCTGGAAGAGTAAACGATTCCATCTCTAATTTATCAAATTGATGAATTCGAATCATCCCTTTTGTATCTTTGCCATAAGAACCGGCCTCTCGACGAAAAGCAGTTGAGAATCCAACATATCTTAAGGGCAGACTCTTCAAATCTATAAATTCATTCATGTGCATTGACCCCAAAGTATGCTCTGCACTTCCTATAAGATAAAGGTTGTCGCTCGGTATATAATAACGTTCTTCTTTAGGTTCAAGTCTTCCCATCTTTTGAAACACCTCTGGTTTAATAAAAACTGGAGGTAATACAGGTATAAAAGGTGAATCGGAAACATCTAGTTTATCTTTTTTTGCAATCTTTTTAAGTTGAACTCGGTCAGTTAGAACCGATAGTGCATATTGAATTAATGCAAATTCCATCAGAGCTAATCCGCCTTTCATATATACGAACCTCGTTCCGGAAACTTTCGCTGCCCGCTCCGTATCCAGAATACCTAGCTCCTGACCCAACTCCCAATGTTCTTTAGGTTTGAAAGAAAACTGGGGTATTTTGCCGATTTGCCGAATAACCTTATTAGCTAACTCATCTTGACCTATGGGAGTGTCGACCGAAGGAATATTTGGAATTTTGAGCACTAACTCGTCAAACTTTGATTCTATTTCGGCTAGCTCCTCCTCTAGTTTTTTAATTCTTCCCTTAAGCTGTTTTAAATCTGCGATACTTTCTGGAGAATGACCCTCTCTTGATCTCTTATTTTGTTCTGCTTTTAATGATTCCGATAACTCAATAAGCTCTCGTCTTTTTTTATCGAGTTCCAACAATTCATCAACGCTAACTTGGGCCTTCTTATTCTTGACGGCTTCTTTTACAATCCCTAGCTTTTCACGTATAAATTTAATATCTAACATACAGTCAACTCTCCTTCTAC
>CAZCYM010000067.1:0-4945 GCA_964502945.1 uncultured Candidatus Saccharibacteria bacterium | reverse complement strand
TCCTTTCTAAATTTTGCAAAGCAAAATTTATTCCAAGCGTAGTCGAGGGATGTCCTTCGACAAGCTCAGGACGAATTTACTTTGTAAATTCGAAAGGATCGAAGTGGGAGGCGAAAGATGGGTAATCGGATAGTTTAAATATTGTCCTTTTTCACATCCAACCTCTATCCTTCAGGGGCGAGAGCCTCAAAAAATGTAGTCGATATGAGTTTAATACTTATGCCTAGTCCGAAGGCTAAATCGGAGTTCGTTGATAAGAGCGAACACAAAATTCTTATCACTAGAGGAATTTTTGGTTAACTATATAAAGTTGAGAATTAAAAAATCCGGTTTTACCGGATTTTTTAATTCAAAATTCTGAGCGAAGTCGAAGGGTTGAGAAAAATCAAAACCCTGCAATAGCGGGGTTTTGATTGACAGGAAAAAATACAAATGGTAAAAAGTATCTAGTTATTATAAATAATAAGGCAAGAAGTGAAAACAAGAAAAACTAAGGAAGTCGAGGGGGTAAAATTATCAAAAGAAAATTATGATGGGCTCAAAAAAATTGCCAAGAAAAGCGGGTTGAAGTTAGGGCAAGTAGTAGATATGATTTTGGAATGCGAGCTAGACATTGTTGAATATGTAGTATGGAAGAGAGAAAAACTTGCTAAGCAGTTAAAGATTAAACCAACCCTAGGATTCTTATACCATAAGACCTTATGAAATTAACTAAAACTAAAGCGGCCTCTTGGCCGCCTTTTGATTTGTTTTGAGCTTATCGAAGGACTACTTAATCTGATAGGTTATAGTAACATTTACAATTATCTCATTTTCTCCGGCTGGGACAGAGGGGCCTTCCACGTCGCCACCACGACCACCAGCTTCAGCTTTGAGCATATAGATCGGATAATCCCCTCCGCCTTCGTAGTAATTAACTATCTTGCCAAGTTGGATACCAATCTGTTTTTTCAGAGTATTGGCCTTTTCTTTGGCGTTTTTGATGGCTAATTCCCTGGCTTCTTTTTTTATTTTTTCATTGTTATCCATTTGAAAGCCGAGGTTGTTAACTTGATTTGCTCCGGCTGCAACTAAGCCGTCAAGGATAGTACTGACTTTTTCTAGATCACGGATCTTTACTTCAAACGATTGGCTGACTTGATAGCCGGTTATTTTAGGATTCGAAGGATAATAGTCAGGGGCTGGATAACTTTGTACTTCTACTCCGAGCGGAATCGGTCGGGGATAGCTATATTGAGGGTTGACATTGTAGCCGGTGGTCTTAACATCTTTTTCGTCAATATTCTGGCTCTTTATAAAATCAATGACCTTTTGCGACTTTTTTGAATTATCATCTTGGGCCGTTTTCGAAGTTGCTGCCTCGGTTAAGATAGAGAAGCCAACGGCGGCAATGTCTGGTTTAGCAAAAACTCTACCTTCGCCATCAAAAGAAACGGTATTAGTATTTGTTGCCGTGTTTGAAAGATGGTCGATACTTACCATCAAAAAAAGTGCTAATATCACTAAAACTAACGTTCCTGCCCAGACGAGATATTTATAATTTTTATTCATATCTCTATATATTAGCAAAATCCTAAAAACGCACAATATTGACAAAATAGCATTTTAGGTGTATAATTAAAAGATGCGGTAACCTATTGAAAGGGAGATTGAAATGATTGTTTTAATTCAGACTTTGAGGTTCGTTCTCGCGCTGGCCCATGTTCTTTTACTGGTCGGGGCGTGTCTGGCGGTGACGGGCTGCAGTGGTGGTCCCACTGCTCCGTCAAATTCGATTGCTGCTCCGGTTGCTCCTGGGCCGGGACCATCAGTACCGGCGGGAGGGTCGTTTTGGGTCGATATCCGACCCAACCCGATCGTCATGGGCGTTGGCCAAGAGGCCAGCATCACAATCGATGGGAGTTTCGACTGGTACGATTTGGTGGTTCGCGTTGAGCCGCCGGATGCCTTCAGGGTTCAGATGTGGGGGATCAACGTGACCAACCTCACGGTTCTACGGCGTACAACAGGAAAGTTGACCGTTGAGGCATATGGTTCGGGCAATCGGCTGGCCAAAGCCGTTGCCACGATCAATGTTCAGTAAGACGTCGTCGAAAGCGCGGGGCCACTCAGAAATGGGTGGCCCTTTTAAATTTCCAAAAATCAGGATAAATTTAGGAATAATGAAAAGGAGAGAGGTATTTTTGGTGTTGGATAATATACGAAGCCGAGAAAATGTCGGTTCTATCTTTCGGACGGCCGATGCTGTCGGGGTTACAAAAATATATTTATGTGGTATTACTCCAACTCCTCAAAACTCTAAATCCGAAATCCTAAATCCTAAACAATATCAAAATTCAAAATTCCAAATTCAAAATTCAGACAAGATTCATAAAACCGCACTTGGGGCGGAAAAATGGGTTCCTTGGGAATATCGCAAGCAAACATGGAAATGTTTGCTTGAAATCAAAAATCAAAATGCAAAAATCAAAATTGTGGGATTGGAACAGACAAAACAAAGTCAGGATATTTTTAAATTTAAACCCAAATTCCCACTAGCCTTGATAGTCGGCAACGAAGTAAAAGGAATAAGCCCTAGAATCTTAAAATATTGCGATAAAAAAATTTCCATACCGATGTATGGAAAAAAAGAAAGCTTGAATGTAAGTGTAGCGGCGGGGATAGCATTGTATTGGTTAATTCAATGAAACTTCCAAGTAAAACCCTAGAAAAACAACTATTCTCCAATGGTTATCGGTTGATTTATGCTATCGATGAAGTGGGGATGGGTTGTTTGGCTGGACCGGTGGTGGTTTGCGCGGTGGCCGTGACTAATCAGTTTTACAAAAAAGCTCATAAGAAGTTACGTGGTTTACGAGAATCAAAGTTACTTTCAACTACTCAAAGAGAATTCTATGCACAAGAATTGCTAAAAGAAAAAGATTTAGTCCATGTCTTAACCCGTTCTTATCCAAAAACGATAGATAAATTAAACATATATAATGTGGCGCGACAGGCCATGAAGCGAGCAGTAAAAAAGCTTACGATGGGCACCATCGTAAATCCTACGATGGTGCCCATCGTATTGGTTGATGGCAAAGCAAAGATAAAAGATCTTAATATTGAGCGCATGGCTATCCTGCAGGGTGACAGAAAGGTCTTCGCCCTCGCTTGTGCCTCTATTATTGCCAAAGTATTTCGTGATAAAATGATGACAGGATATGCAAAGAAGTATCCGGGATACGGATTCGAAAAACATAAGGGATATGGAACTAAATACCATCAGGCACAACTAATATCTTTAGGCCCTTGCGAAATACATAGAAAGAGTTTTGCTCCAGTAGCTAAACTGATATAATAATAAAGTATGAAACGAACTAAGATTGCTATAAACGGATTTGGTCGCATCGGACGTGCGTTTTTTAAATTGGCTTTAACTAAGTCAGAGTTTGAGATTGTGGCGATAAATGATTTAGGAGACCTAGATAACCTGGCTTATCTTCTTCAATATGATTCAGCTTACGGTCGATATGATAAAAAAGTAAAAAGTAAAAATGAAAAAGGAAAAAACTACTTAGTGATAGATGATCAGGAGATACTCTTTTTAAGCGAAAAAGATCCAACAATGCTTCCTTGGGGTGCTTTGGGTGTAGATATAGTTATAGAAGCAACCGGTGTTTTTGACAGTTATGAAAAGGCCGAAGTCCACAAAAAATCAGGGGCCAAGCGAGTTATCATAACTGCTCCCGCAAAAGACGATGATGGTTCGATAAACTCACCACAAGTGGGTCCGGACGGCAAGACCGTATTAATGGGCGTAAATGAAGAAGAATTAAAAACCTGCACAATTTCTTCAAATGGTTCTTGTACGACAAACTCTGTTTCGCCAGTTATGCAAATATTGGCGGAAAAAATTGGTGTTAAAAAAGCGTTTCTCTCGACTACTCATGGCTATACGGCGACCCAGTCATTAATCGATGGTTCGACCCATGGTCATGATTGGAGGCGGGGGAGGGCGGCGGCAGTCAATATTTCACCCTCATGGACGGGAGCGGCAACCGCTACGACAAGGGCAGTTAAAGTTCTAGCCGGTAAATTTGATGGGGCTTCAATGCGAGTGCCAATTATAACCGGTTCCCTGTCTTGCATTGTTATGCTTATTGAGAGACCGACAACGGTCGAAGAAGTAAATAATATATTTAAAGAAGCCGAGAAAGAAGAACGTTGGAAGGGGATATTAAAAACTACCGCCGATCAGTTGGTTTCATCTGATATCGTTGGCGATCCTTACGCGGCGATTATTGATTTGAACTTAACAAAAGTCGTTGACGGTGATCTATGCGCTGTATTTTCTTGGTATGATAATGAATTCGGATATACGAATACACTAGTGGAGCATGTAATTAAAGTCGCAAAGCTGTTGTAGATGAATATAGTTTTAATAATATTTCGGCCAATAATTACTTTTACGCTTGTTGCATCGTTTTCATTGTTTTTTATGCAGTTATTTTTTATAGCCGGAATCTTAAGTACGAAGATACAGAGGAATGTTATTGATGAAACAGATGAGATGAAACATCTGAACGGTTATATGATGGCGGCTTTGGGAGGATTGGTGGCCGGTTCTATTTCTCTAATAGCGATGATGTTTTTATAAAATGTCAGATTATATTCACGACGACAAAGTAGAAGAGTTAGAACTTATCGCCAACAAAGCGAGGGAGCTTTTGATTGAGGAATTGATGGTGGCAGGATCGGGACATACGGGCGGACCATTGGGAATGGCCGATATTTTTACAGCTTTATACTTTCATGTTTTGAATCATGATCCTAAGAATCCAAAGTGGGAAGAGCGAGACTGGCTGATACTTTCCAATGGTCACATTACACCGATAAGATATGTTTCGATGGCTCAGGCCGGATATTTTCCAATCGAGGAGTTAAAAACACTTCGTAAGTTTGGTAC
>CAZCYM010000066.1:1816-5158 GCA_964502945.1 uncultured Candidatus Saccharibacteria bacterium | reverse complement strand
GGTAGGGACTAGAAGGATCCGGGCCATAGTTGACTAAATTTGGATATTAGATTACAATATGGTCAGTTATTTTTAGTTATGTATGAGGAGATATTATGGTGGAGCTTATGGGCTTTCTGATATTTATTGCCTTGTGTTTTTTTATTTTTAGTTTTATTTATATCATTGAAGAAGAGATTTTGCCCGAGATTAGAAAAATTGTCGATGCGCTTGAAACGATAGTTGATAATAAGCAAAAGAATGGGAATTCTTAGTAATCTCCAGGACACACATAAAAATGATGCTGCTCAATGAGCGGCATTTAGTTTATTTTACCGTTACTTCGTAGAGGAGTTATAAAACTACATTGCAATAATTCAACGATCGTATTAGTATTGTAATTATGAAAATATCATCTATCCCATCTACTATTTTGACAGTGTTTCTTGAGGTTGGAAAAGTAACCGTGGAGTCATTTTTTAATCCTGCTTACGCTAAAAAATACGGCTATTCCAACTCATATTCTCAAATGTATAAAAGTCAAAATGCTTGCAGGTCAGCTATATCAAGGCTGAAGAAAAAAGGATTTATAAAAAATGATGGTAATATATATTATCTTACTTCCCAGGGCGAGAAAGAAGCGTTTTTGTGTCAGTTGAAAGAAAATCAGAAGTTAAATATAACCAATAAAAACCAAAGATGGGACAAAAAGTGGAGAATTATATTTTTTGATATTCCAGAAAAAAAGAGAAGGCATAGAGATGAATTAAGAACGATGCTAAGGTTGGTAGGCTTTAAAGAGTTTCAGAAAAGTGTGTGGGTATATCCATATAAAGTACCCGATTTTTTAAAAGAGATTTTATTTGAAGAAAAAATTAAACATCATACTAGATTAATCACGACAGATGATATTGAATATGATCTTGATCTTCGTAGAATTTTTAATCTCTAACCCATAACTTATATATAGTGTGTAGTAATAAATTATTATTACAATAACTAAACGATCGTGGTTTTATTGTAATTGTAATATAGCATAATGTAGTTTAGAATTATTCCATTATATTTGAGAAATATATATGGCATGATAGAATAATTGTTATGATAGAATAACTATTATGTATCAGGATTTGATAAAACAACGGAAGGGGGATTTTGATGGGGTTTTTGAGCATGCTCGAAGCGAGCTTGCCTCAATAAGAACTGGGCGAGCTAATTCGGCCATGGTTGAAGACATTCAGGTTGATTACCTTGGATCAAGATTAAAGATAAAAGAATTGGCTACGATAATGACTCCTGAACCGAGGATGATAACCATTCAACCATGGGACAAAAGCGCAATTCCCCTTATCGAAAAAGCTATTCGTGACCATGGTTCGGGTTTTTCTCCCGCATCTGATTCAAATGGTGTCAGGGTCAATATTCCACCCTTGATGGAAGAACGAAGAAAAGAGATGATAAAATTGCTTGGCCAGAAAGTCGAGGAAGCTAGAATAAAGAGTCGCCAGATAAGAGAAGACATACTAAAGAAAGTGCAAGCTGAAGTAAAGGCTAAAACCGCCCGAGAAGACGATTTGCGAAAAGCCAAAGATGAACTTCAGAAAATAATGGACGATCTTAATAGAAAATTAGATGAATTGACCAAGAAGAAAGAACAAGAATTGATGAGTTAGTGTTGCTGTGCCTTTATTATTTCTCGACCTACTTTTTATTATCGGATAAACACTTAAATTAGTTTCGATTTAGTTTAATAAATCAGGGGACTCCTCGCTGACCTACCTGCCGGCCGGCAGGCAGGTAGGCAGGTTGTTTGTCTATTACGGAGCATCGGTTGAGAGAATGGGGAGGAAAGTTTAAATGATGATTACATTTTTAATTTTTATTGCGGTTATAGGAGTACTGGTTCTCGTTCATGAATGGGGGCATTTTATTGTGGCTCGTCGATCAGGCATGAGAGTTGATGAATTTGGTTTTGGTTTTCCTCCGCGACTCTTTGGAATAAAGAAGGGAGAAACGACCTACTCAATCAACTGGATTCCTTTCGGTGGTTTTGTAAAAATTCTTGGCGAAGATGGTGATTCCAGAGACAACCCTCGCAGTTTTGGAGCTAAACCTATCTTAGCCCGGCTAAAAGTTATTGTTGCCGGAGTGGCAATGAATTTTTTATTTGCTGTTGTACTTTTGATTTTAGGAAATTTATTCGGCCTTCGTATCGGGTTATTTGATCAGGAGATGATAAGCCAAGCAAGGGATAAAAAAATTCAGATAATTCAAACTGTTCCGGAGAGTCCAGCCGAAAAAGCCGGCCTGAGCGTTCTCGATGAAATTGTTGGTTTTAAGAAATCCGGAGAATTTTTTTATAGCGATCCGGTGACTGTTTACGCTTCAACTATTGAAGAAGTTCAAAAATATACCTCGGACCATGCCGGTCAGATAATAACCCTGGTATTACGCAGAGGCAGTGGAGATGATGGTTTGGTTGACGCCGAAGTTGAGACAAGGACTAATCCTCCTCAAGGAGAAGGAAGTATGGGTATCGCTATGGCTTTGACCGGAGTTGTTTCATATCCATGGTATGGGGCAATTTGGCGGGGTGGTTATGATGGAATTACTCTTGCTTATAATATCATTTACAGTTACGGCTTATTATTCAAGACGCTGTTTGCTGACGGAAAACTCATGGCTGAAGTATCGGGTCCGGTAGGAATAGCCACAATTACCAGTCAAGCCGCCAGGGTTGGTTTCAGCTATCTTATGCAATTTGTAGCTTTAATATCGGTCAATTTGGCCGTTTTAAATATTGTTCCATTTCCGGCTCTTGATGGAGGAAGGGCTTTGTTTCTACTGATCGAAAAAATAAAAGGTGCGCCCATAAATCGAAAAATAGAAGCATCCTTAAACGGCATCGGTTTTGCCCTTCTTGTAACATTAATGATTTATGTGACAATTAAAGATATCAGTAAGTTTTTCACAGTGTAAGTTGAGTCGATGCAAATATAATACGAATAGTTCGAATCTACGAATAAAAAACTTGTAGATTAGCATTATTTGTAAATTAGCATTGGCCACATAATGCGTTTATCACAATTATTTACAAAAACATTACGGGAAGCGCCGGCGGATGAGGAGGCAATAAATGCCAAACTTCTTATAAGAGGAGGATTTATCTTTAAAAATTCTGCCGGAATTTATTCTTTTTTACCTTTGGGTTGGAGGGTTCTAACGAAAATAGCCAACATAATAAGAGAAGAGATAAATGCTATCGGCGGTCAGGAATTATTTATGCCGGCCTTAATTGAAAAAAAATACATGGAGCCGACCGGAAGATGGAATTTAGATGTCGGTTTTAAAGCTGTCGAAGAG
>CAZCYM010000066.1:0-1806 GCA_964502945.1 uncultured Candidatus Saccharibacteria bacterium | reverse complement strand
AAAGCTTCGAAGGACAACCGAGAACAAATTGATCCTCAATTTGTTCTCGGTTGGTCTCACGAGGAGGTTTTAACTGCTGTTGCTTCTAAATTTATAAGTTCCTACAAGGATCTGCCCTTTTCTGCCTATCAAATTCAAACAAAATTTAGAAATGAGCCACGGGCTAAATCGGGACTTCTGCGAGGAAGAGAGTTTATGATGAAAGATTTATACAGTTTTCATACTGACGAACAAGATCTAGCGAAATATTACGAAGAAGCGGCAAAAGCTTATTACAAAATTTTTGAAAGGTGCGGGTTAAAAGCGATCTATACTCTTGCCGCCGGAGGAGTTTTTACCGATAAATTTACTCATGAATTTCAGGTTGTATCTGACGTCGGAGAGGATACTATTTATCTGTGCGAAAAATGTGAGTATGCCGAGAATAAAGAGATAACTAAATTAAAAGATGGAGATAGTTGTCCAACCCGCCTGCCGGACGGGCAGGAGTGTAAAGGAAAAATTTCCGAAAAAAAATCCATTGAAGTTGGCAATATATTTGATCAGGGGACTAAATATTCCGAAGCTTTGGGGCTATACTTTGTAGATGAATCGGGCAATAAAAAGCCAGCAATAATGGGCGCTTACGGGATTGGCTTAGACAGGGTAATGGCTACGGCGGTAGAAATCCATAGTGATGAACGGGGTATTATCTGGCCCGAGAATATAGCGCCATTCAGGGTTCATTTAATTGTGCTGGATGGGAAGAAAAAGGAAGCCGATAATTTTTATTTGGAATTAAATAAAAAAGGAATTGAGGTCTTATATGATGACCGGGAAAACAAAACTGCCGGTGAAAAATTCGCCGATGCGGACTTAATCGGCTGTCCCACTCGTCTTGTAATAAGCAATAAAACTTTAGCTCAAGACAGTGTTGAACTAAAAAGTAGCAACTTAAAAGACTTCACTTTAATTAAAAATACGGAAATTTACAAAGATTTGTAGCAAAAATCCCCGTCTGCCATCCGTCAACTGACGGAGGCGGAGGGGATTTAATGTATCACTGAGCCAACATCTTTTTGGGTAAGAACTCGACGGAGGTTTCCCTTAGTAAAGAAATTGAATATTCGTATCTCTATTCCGTGATTCATTGCTTGAGTGACGGCAGTAGCGTCAATTATGCGAAGTTTTTTGTTCAAATAATCCATATAGCTTACATCAGACAATATTTTCGTATCTATATTCAAATTGGGATTCTGGTCCTATACACCATCAACTTTTGTAGTGTCGGTAGAAAAATTAGGAGCACCAATGCCCCCCGCAAGAATAACTATTCGGTCTTTCCTCAAATGACTTAGGGCTTTTCTTACTAAATATGGTTCGCACACTTTATTTACTTCAAGAGCGCTTAATACTCGCGTATCTAGACCGTAATCTTTTTCTAAAAATTCTTGGAGGGCTAGGGCGTTCATAATAGTTGCCTGCATACCCATCCAATCAGCAACAATCGTATCTCTTAGGAAGACATCATTTTTTAAAGTTACACCACGGACTATATTTCCACCACCAACAACAACGGCCAACTCGTGAGTGTGAGAAACGGCTACTATCTCCTCGCCTATAAATGCTAGTCTATCTCTATCATATGGCAGTGAGCCTCCACCTAATGATTCCCCGCTAATTTTTAAAAGTACTCTTTGTTTGCCCACCTGTAACCTCTTTGATCAAACACAAGGTTAGTATTTAATATAATATATTAATAAATATGTCAAATTCTTTGATTGTTTATAATGTTTTTGCTATGTTAGTATATCAATATGTTGAATC
>CAZCYM010000065.1:0-5193 GCA_964502945.1 uncultured Candidatus Saccharibacteria bacterium | reverse complement strand
TTCTTAACTCCGTTTCAGACCTACCTTGATTTAGTAGGGTGCCATATTGTATAGTCAAAAACCACGGGCCGTATTCTTCTAAAAGTCTATTTTCATATTGTCCTCCATTAGCTCTGTCTTTTAACCAGGAATTAAAATAACTTACTTGCTGGCGATAAGACAGGGTGGCGCGGATCGATCTAGTGTATAGATGTAAGTTCTGTCGGCCTTCAGTGATATTAAAAAATTCTGTGCGGTAGTAAGTATAAGACATCCACGACATTAGAACGGTTATAATTATTAAGAGATAAGCTCCCACATATTTAAGCTGTTTTTGTTTCCAGTAAAAAATTACAGAAATAATGAATGGGAGAAAAATAAAATGGGCTTTGGTTAGGGCAAGCGCCGAGAATATAATGCCCAGAATGATGTAATATCTTAAACTCCTATTATTTTTTATAATATCCACAGCCAATGATAAGGAGCTAATAAGTAAAAATATGATTAGCGGTTCAGATTGAATTAAATTTACCTGGTAAGAATAAAGTGGCATAAAGGCCACCAGAGATCCCATGACTATAGCTAACCGGCCGGGGGCAAAAATTTTAAAGGTAAAAAAAGCAGTAATAGCCAATAAGATTACCTGGGCTATTTTTACGGCCATAAAATTATTGATTCCAAATAAAAAATAAATGCAAGCAACAAAAAATGGATAAACCGGTTCTCGGTAGGCCGAGAATTTAACGGCCGGATCCATAGTATATCCATTGCCGAGGGCGATGTTCTGGGCATAGGCGTTATATTGCTGAGAGTCTCCGGTCGGAAGAGTATAATCATTAAGTCCGAATAATAAAAAACTCAGACTCGTTATCGATAGCATCAGAATAAATATATTTAATTTTTTCTGAAATAATTGAAAGGTCATATAAATGATGTTAATCTTTAAATTATGACAAGGCAAGACTATATTATTTTACTAGTTGCTGTTTCAACCATGCTGGTGTATTTTCTGTTGGCTAGCCCAGTAATGATGGATGACGGTTTTCATTATGAAGGTTTTACTGAGGCATTAGCTCACGGCAAGCTAGATTTCAAATCTTTTTATGGATTTCAGGGCTTGTCTATCCTCTCGGTGCCTATTTACTGGCTGACCGGATCCCACATCTCAATAATTATAACTTCAGCCATTTTATATTTGTTTTCCTTGCCATTGGCTTACTTGATTGGCAAGGATTTTTATCCTTCTTCGCATCAAGCTTCGAAGGACTATGTTCCTGAAGAGTTTCATGGGAACAAAGTTGCCGGTCTATATTTTATGATTTTAATCTTGCTTATGCCCTACACCTATACGACCATGCTGAGAGGATTTCAGGAAGCGGCCCTTCTGTTTTTTATTCTGTTAACGATTTACGGATCTTTAAATAAAAAATTATGGACTCCGATTGCTTGGTCATTTGGAGGAATTATTAAGCCATTTAACCTAGTTTTACTTCCTCTATTTGCAAAAGATTTTCTACCGCATAGGTTACAGAGGTTAAACCTCTGTAGATTGAGGTTAAACCTCAATCTACAGGTTGTTAGTATGGTTGTTGCCTTGGCTATTGGCGGATTGTATCTTGGCGCAAGCTACTATCAGACTGGTCATCTTGTAAATAATGCGGCGATCGGTTCATATCAGGGCAATTTTGATGCCGGCAATCCACCGCCTCTTTGGGAGAGCTTTGTTCCGGGAGTAAAAGGGTTTTTGAGGGTCGGGGCTAATTTGATGCTGCATACTAGAAAAATAATGATATCACCGATAATAGTTATATTAGGCATTTTTTCTCTATTGTTGAATAAAAGTTTGAAATTAAGAAAAGAAATAATAATATCCATCGTTCTTAATTTTATTTTAGTTGGTAGTTTAACGTTCTCATTTTCTAAATACTTATTACCGATGGTTGTTTTATTTGCTTTGGCCTCCGTTGGTTATTTGTTAAAATATAAATGGTTGATGATGCTGGTCCTGGTAGATTCTTATTTTGTTTTTATGCCGATATGGAGCTATTTTGGACATAGTTTTTGGAGTAGTATCTACATATATTCAATCCCGCTTTATTTAGCCACAGCTATTTATTTTTATGCAGTCAGAAACAATAATTCTTATTCCAACTCTTAATGAGTCTAAAAATTTGGAGCAGTTGATTCCGGTTATTTTTGATTTGATGCCGGAAATTTCGGTTTTGATTGTGGATGATAATTCTAAAGATGGAACAGGGGAGTTAGTTAAAAATTTCCAGAATACCTACAGAAATCTATTTTTTATAAAACGAGTAGAGAATTTTGGTTATGGTAAGGCCTGCATCGATGGTTTTAGGTGGTCTTTCGATAAACCCCCTAAATACATAGTTACTATGGATGCAGATTTTTCTCATGATTATCGAGTAATTCCAGAGATGCTTAAGCAATTAGATAAATATGACGTTGTTATCGGCTCGCGCTATGTAGCCGGAGGAAGAATTGAAAATTGGAAGCTTCATCGGAGAATTTTAAGCAAGATTGCTAATTTGTATGTCAGAGCTATCCTTGGTTTGAGAATCGGAGATTTAACTACCGGTTTTAACGCCTACAGAAAGGATGTTTTGTTGCGAGTAAGTTTAGACGAGGTAAAATCCGATGGTTATGCTTTTTTAGTAGAGCTTAAATATAGGCTAGTTAAAGCCGGATCAAAAATTACTGAATATCCGATTTCTTTTTATGAGAGGCGAGAGGGTCAGTCAAAAATGTCTGGCAAAATAATTTGGGAATCAATCAAATTGCCGTGGAAGTTGTTATAATTATAGATTTTGGTATATTTAGGACTTATGTGTTCTAACGTTGTACACAATGAGAGAATCAACCCTAGTTAAAATTCTAAAATACGGTATTTATGCGACGGCCTTTGTGCCATTGGTGATTTTTAAAGATTTTATTTCACCGTTTCATTTTGGAAAAGTTGTTGTTTTCAGAAGCATTATTGATGTTCTTTTTGTCTTCTATCTGGTTTTAATTTGGCACAACAGAACTTACCTGCCTGGTCGGCAGGCAGGTTTACCGTCTCGTAATCTTATTTTCTGGTCAGTCGGAGTTTTTACAGCGGTTTTTGGACTGACTACTCTGACCAGTGTCCAGCCGTATGATAGTTTCTGGGGCTATCTTGAAAGAATGGGCGGTTTCTGGTCATTTCTTCATTATTTCGCTTATTTTATTATTCTAACTTCAGTTTTTAGAAATAAGGAAGACTGGTCCCGACTTATTAACGTGGCCTTATTCGTCGGGTTCTTATCGGCTCTGTATGGTTTTTTTCAAAAGACAGATATTGCTTTTTTTGTTGGTTCTGGCGGCCGTGGAAGAATATTCGGCACAATTGGAAATGCTGCACTTTTTGCCGGCTACGAGCTGATAGTAGCCTTTTTGGCTCTAACTTTATTTTTTAGTAAAGACCGCATTTCTGGATGGGGGCGCATGTTGTACGCTACAGTTTTCCTTACATCTTCCTTGGCGCTTTTAATGACGGCAACTAGGGGTGCTATTCTTGGTTTGGCAGTTGGTATTTTTATCTTCTTCACTTTGTACATGTTGCTTAACAAATCTAGGAAACTTAGGACTGCTTTTATTTGGGCCGTCACTTTTATAGTAGCAGCTGTTTTTATCTCTCAGATTTTCAAAGATTCCAAGTTTATAACCGGGTCAAGATATCTAGTCCGGGTTACCGATCTTTCTTTTAGTTCATATACCGTTCAAACCAGATTCTGGGCTTGGGAAGCTGGACTGAATGGTTGGCAGGAGAGTCCCAAAACAATTCTTTTTGGTTGGGGGCCGGAGAATTTTAACATCCCTTTTTCTAAGAACTTTAACCCTAATTTTTACGTTGGACCGGGATCCGAAACATTATTTGATCGGGCCCATAATATGTTTGTTGAAATTCTGGTTACGATGGGTGTGGTCGGATTTGCGGCTTATGTTGCAATATTTTATTTTTTGCTCCGATCATTATGGAGACTGCTATGGAATAAATTACGCGAAAATCTAAAAGACGAGGCTATATATTATGCTGGCCTCTTCAGCTTAGTTGTGGCTTATGTTATTCACAATTTCTTTTTCTTTGATACTTCAGCTAACTTTGTTTTATTTTTTACTGTTCTTGGATTGATAAGCTTTCTTTCATCAGGTACTAATAATATTCATGAGTCGCCTCGTATTAGTAAAAAGTTATCTAGCTTTCTGATGTCAGCTATGCTTATTTTGTTGGTTGCGGCCATTTTTATAATTTATAAAACTAATTTCATACCTTCTAAGGCTAACTATGCCACAACCAGAGCAATAGTTCGTGGTTGGGGTAATGATCCTGTGGGAGCGGTAGAAAAATTTAAAGAATCGGTAGCTTACGACACTTTTGGAACTTATGAATACAGGCACAGATATGCAATTTTTACTTTTGAAAATTATTCTAAATTGGGCGATGCTGGTTACATTCAAGACGTTATAAGTGAAGTAAAGAAAAATGCCGAAGACCACCCGGTTGATTATTTACCCCATCTTTATCTTGCCCGGCTTTATATCGTATTGGGCAAAGATGATCCTAATTCAGAGTATAACGACTTAGCTTTGACTCATGCCAGAAAAGCGATTGAGCTATCCCCAACATTTGTTAGGGCCTACTATGAAACAGGACAGATATATCTCAATAAAAAAGAATCTCAAAATGCTATCGAAGAGTTTAAAAAAGCGGCTGAGCTTCAACCTGATGTCGGAGTAAGCTATTGGTATTGGGGGTCCGTTGAAGCTGAAAGCGGTAATCTTGATGAGGCCGCTAGAGTGTTCGAAAAAGCATTTACGGCTAAATATTCTTACACGGCTTCAGACGCAGAACTTCTCAAGATAGCCGGACTTTATGTTGATCGTAAAAACTTTAGTATGTTGGCAAATATTTACGAAAGGTTGATGACTTTACAGGAGCCAAATCCTCAGAATCATGCGACCCTAGCATATGTTTATGCTCAGCTAGGAAGGATTGATGATGCTGTGTCCGAGGCCCGAAAAGCCGTAGCCCTAGATCCTTCTTTTGAAACTGAAGCCAAAATTTTTGTAAACAGTTTAGGAAGGAAGTGGTAATCGTTCACCCCTTTCCCATCTCTTGGCCTACTTTTTATCTTCGTAAAAACAATCAAATCAATCTTAATTTAGTTAACAAAA
>CAZCYM010000064.1:0-5258 GCA_964502945.1 uncultured Candidatus Saccharibacteria bacterium | reverse complement strand
GGGGGCGATTCATAGAGCGGGACCCATAATTTGTTAACTAAATTGAGGTTAATTTAACTATTTGTCCGAAGAAATAAAGTAGGTCGAGAATATTAATGGCGAGAGCGATTACAAGAACGACTAGAAAAGAAATGCGGAAGAATTAGAGATTACCCTTTGTCGGCTCGTTCAACATACTCACCGGTTTCTGTGTTGATACGGATCATATCGCCTTCGTTTATAAAGAGAGGAGCATTAACAGTAGCGCCGGTTTCTATTTTAACTTGTTTTACTCCACCTTGAGCAGTGTTGCCTTTTATAGCCGGAGGAGCTTCAGCGACTTTAAACTCCATCTTGACCGGTAGTTCAACGGTTATAATCTTACCTTCGAAAGAGATAGCTTCGAGGACAGTATTGGCTTTTAGAAATTTAGTTGAATCGCCAAGAAGATTCTCACTGAGTTCAAAACGCTTTGATGGATCTTTTTCATCAGCGAACCAATACTGACCACGATGACCATACAGATACTTTACTCTTTGTTTCTCAATATCGGCTTCTTCAAAAACATCTGACTGAGCGAAATTTCGCTCTAAGACCTTACCATTTATCAGGTTCTTCATATTGACTTGAACCGTCGGCCGACGCTGCTGCATCTTTAAATGATGGGTTGCTAAAACTACATAGGGCTGACCCTCATATATAAAACACGTCTTTTGTTTTAATTCGTTTACGCCTAGTGACATATCTCTATTATTTTATCAATAATCGTCAAATTTACAAGCTAGAAACCTTTTCAACACACTAAGTAAGAAAAATGAAAAACCCTCGTTCTGTAAGGTTTTGAAAAATAAAAAGCGGGCGAGGTTATCGCACCGCTTAAAATTATAGGACTAACATCTTGGTTTCGAAAAGGGCATGTTCCATATCTCTAGTGGATACGTTATCAATTGAAGGAAGAAACTTTGCTAGCCTGTCTGACGGAGAACCTACCATGAGCAATGAATCAAATGATTCTCTGTTAAGAGCTGATAACAATCCAAGCTGATTCAAACCAGTCATTGCTAGTTCTATTTCTATTGCCAAGCCAGTTTTAGCTGGTATCTTTACTGGATTACCTTTTCCATTTAAGAACCACATAGGTTTTTTTAGACCGTAAAGCATAGCTAAAAGTCGATTCTCTTTGACCATGTTTATGGGCAGTATCGGTTCCTGACTTGTCTGAGAATAGTGAAGTCTACCGATATAAATGAGGGTCAATAATATCTCTTCTTCGATTGTCGGCTGAGTAGAAGGTAATCGTAACTCAACTATAGCTGAGTCTCCAATAAACTTCGTTCTTGCATCTAGCCAGGTCATACCTATGGAAATTGCTAATGCTGACTCTGGAGCATATAGAATGAATGGGAAGGTTCCAGCTCTTTGAAGATAATCGGGTATATTTCTGAAATATCTTCCTGGTAAGCCAATTCGTAATTCATTCGACCAACTTTCTGTTTTCTCTGGTCTTACATCAAAACTTTTCTTCCAAGATATGATTCTTAAATCCTGGAAATTGGTATCACAAAAAGTTCTGGTATCATGGCTGATTTCCCAACTCATCATACGTGCATCCTGAATTTTTGTATCTTGATGATTCAAATATCTAGCATTCCCAGAAAAAGCCAAAAGATATGGAGCAATAGCTAACGACCTATTCATCTTGTCACAGGCATCATCTAAAGAACTTGCCTCTAAATTTACTTGAAAAGACTGGAACAGAGATACTACTGCTGCATCCCCAATATCAACCCTATTTTTACCAAGACCAATTATAGTATCGAGATGGGGATTTCTATATTGATTATAGAAATCTGGCACTAAACGATATTTGGGTTTGTCAGTCCTCGGGGTACCTATAGTAGGCAGAAATGGATTTGCACCTATGCGAAGTACTCCGACCTTATGCCTACGAGCTGACTCCAACACACTTCCATACCTTGTTTCATATAGTTCTCTGAGGGAGGAGACTCCATTGCTAGATAGTAAATCTACTGGTGGAGTTCTTATTTCTATTTGATTTGCTCCAAGTTCAAAATCGGTAAAATCTTGATTATCGGCAATGATAGAGTCTCTTTTTTGAACTAATTCTGAGTTGCATAATCTAGCATGAATCGCTAGTTCTGATTCGAGTCCGACTTTAACGCCATCCTTAGCTTTTAGAAATCTATCTCTTGATGCTAATAAGTCTCTTGCCTGAATATCGAAGGCCTCAAGCATCTCTTTTTCTTGTTGCGACATTACAGTGCCTCCTTTGTTATTGATTTCACCAACGAAACCCATTCTAGTATTTCATCGACATTATCCGTTGAGCCAAACATTCGTAATTCAACTGTCCCATGAATACTTATTCTTATCAATTTCCAGCAATCTCTTGGATTATTAGTAAAACCTTCTGTCTCAGAGATTTCAAAGAGATGTTCTGGGCTTTGATACATCATCGGCTGCCAATATTTTGCCATAGTTCGATAAAGCCGAAGCCTTTCACCATTTGAATGGTCTCCAATACTGCAAAAAGTATCCAGATGGGGAGCAAGAAGATTGTTTACTGCAATAGCGTGGTTAATATCTCTGGTGCCAAAGTGAATATGTATTCCAGCAACTCTACAAGCTGCCCTTAACTGTTCTTCCGAAATCTGTTTTACAATCTCTAAATATCTGGGATTGGGATAGACATCAAGTGGCATATCTATTTGAGCAACCTCTTGATTCAATAATCTCAAACCTAACTTTTTCGCAATCTTGTTACCTATATTCTCATTAGCTAGCAACCCTATTTTAATCGCAGATAAATCAATTTGTGGATTAATTCGAGACTCAACTTGACAAGCTGATAATTCATATGTCCATGCACCGTTACGAATAGCGTCAAGAAATCTTTTGGATTGGGGTATATAAGCATCACCAGACAGTGACATCAAGAACTGTTCTCTCTCAATACCTACAAAGCCAGCCATTTCTGGTTTAAACGAGAATTTGGACAGAAAATCTCTCATAGAATCTTTACTCATGGTCGTTTCCTCCTTTAGTTGTTAACGAGCTGTTCGGAAGAGTTAACAATCCATTCGACTAAGCTCAGGATTGGCCTGAGTTGTATCGAAGGCCAAAAGCCTCTTCCGAGGAAGAGGCTTTTGATTAAGAGTAGACTAGAAATCTATAGTATCAAAAACACCTTCCTCGAGAGAGGCCGTTGGTAAACCAATAGAAACCGAAATTGGTGTTTTTGTATAAATTCATCTGTTTATTAATCTTATTACATCTTCCACGGTAGGTCAATCCGCAACAAAGTATTTTATAAAGTTACCAGCTATCATACGTCCAACTTTGCTAGTATCTTTAATGGATTTTAAGAATTTAGTAAACTCTTTGGGAGTAAAACCTTCTTCTACTAGTGCTTTCTTTCTCATTTTTGCTAGAGCTTTAATGTGTCTGGTTAGCATTTCTGGGTGAAATTGTACAAGTCTGATATTGTCTCCAATAGCGATGGCATCGAAAGGAGATTTATCAGACGAGGCCAAAAGTTTCCACTCGGGTTTAAGATTCTTAGCGATACATTTATGACTTGATTGAACAATAATCTTACCTGGTAAACCTCGAAATAATAAATCCTGTTTACCGTCTCTAGTTAATTTAGTGGTTGAGTTCCCAAAATTCCTTCCTTTGGGATTATAGATTACTTCTCCTCCTAAAGCCCTAACTGTAAACTGCAGTCCGCCACAAATCCCCAAAATAGGTATTTTTTGGCTAGAGGCTTTTTTGATAAATTTGTAAACCTTTTTCATCCATAATTTTTCTTGACCCTTAATTGGATCCTTTACTGACCCGCCCATTATAACTGCTGAGTACTTGGTAGGGTTTGGTAATTTGCCCCTAGAAGCATCTATTGTAATAAATTGTTTTTTGTCCAAATCAAAAACACCCATCATCTCTTTGGCGTAAGTATTACCGCCGTATACTTTTTTCTCAATATCTTTTTTTAACTCTTTGTTATCAGTCAGAATATCTAAGAAAAGTATTCTAAGCTGTTTTAGTTTTTGTTTCATGTTTTTAACTATAACTTTTCTAAAGTAATCCGTGAAACACAGATTACTTTAGAAAAGTGGGGAGAAGGTCTCCCCCAAAAAATATCGTTAGACCAGAATGCTCAAGACAAAGTCAAGCTGTCGTTTTATTACCTCATCATGAAGCCGAGCTAATGGCCTGATCTCCACACAAAGAACTTTATCATAACGTCTTAAACGGAAATACCACCAGATAGATCGCAAGTAAAGAGGTATGTCCAAATTCGTTACTTGATTATATGGCACAAGCTGAGGACCAACAACCACATTATGTTTAACTAACTTATCACAATAGTCCTCAATGCTATCAAAAAACAGTGATCCTCCATATCGCATTGGGTGATAATTTGCCTTTGAATCTTTAATATACCTTCGCCAATGTTCTTCTTGAGGATATCTCTTAAGAAAAGGGCCAATATTATCTCCCAGTTTATTTAAACACTCAACAGCTTCAGATAACGGAACAGAAATAGTAAATTGCACGGCAGATGTTCTGGCCAATAGCTCAAGTGCTTCGCGTCCATCTAATTCTAGCCAAATTGCGTCTCTTTGGTCAGGAATAACAAGTAAATTTTCGTCTGTATTAAGTATGGGGTGGAAATACGGAAACGCTCCCACTTCAGTTGCAGCTTTGTACAAAATTTTAAGAATTCCAGTTGTATTTTCCAAAACATTTTCACGTTTCCCGGCAACAGTAGACAGTTCAATATTTTGCCGACCCAGCTCGTAAAGAATTTTATTTCCGTTTCTATCAAAAATACTCGTCAACATATCATCCTTAATCTTGCCGGCTAACCATCCATATTTATTGCACATTGATATCAATAGTTTTTGAGATTGTTCTATTGTAATTGGCTGACCGCTCATATCTATAAATGATGTTTCTACTTCCACGCCAATAGTATTAGCGATGGGTCTGTTTTCTATACCTTCTGTGAAATAACGAATAAGTCTTTGCACGTTACTTACCCTCCTTTTTGCTTGAAAGAACAAAGCTTCCCACAAAAGGAAGCCCTCTCGTGAGAGGGGGCTAAATTGATGTCAAAACCTAGAAAATAGAGACATTAACTCAACCCTCTTTCACGAGAGAATGTTGAGTGATAATGCCAATTTGTGATAAATCTTAGCCGAAATTCGCATTTGAATCCGAATTAAGATAAATTAAATAAATGGAAAAAATTA
>CAZCYM010000063.1:0-5259 GCA_964502945.1 uncultured Candidatus Saccharibacteria bacterium | reverse complement strand
CTCCTTTTAGCAGGTACTACCCGAAGGAGCGGGGGCGGCGGACGCCGCCCAAGAAGACAAGAAAAGAATACAAAAAGACCAGTTGCGGTTGCTCACCAATCACCTTCGCCGTTGGCTTTTGCTTCTACGTCGTCCAAATACACTGGATCTGAAACCATATCATCTCTGCCGCGAGGGTTTTTAATCAAATCAAATGCTTGAGAAATTATATTTTTAATCTCTCCTTCAACATCACCTCGTATGGCATGCGTAATTACATCCATCGCGTTACCCAAAATTGATAGCCTCTTTAGGATTTTAAAATCGGCAATGCGCGGATATTGTATATGCCGCACAAGAGCACTGGTGTTAACCTCTAGTATTTTCCAAGTCCCATATTCATCTCCTTCGTTTTGTGTCAAAATTAAATTCATTCCCTCGTCCTGTCTCCCCAATCTATATTCTATCGCTCCGCTTGCAATAACATTTAGCCCGTCTATTTTTATTCTTGAATCAAATAATTCAGGATTGAAGTCTATTCTTAGAAGATCTCTTTTCGCCCATATCAACGTGTAACTTGTGTCTGACCCTTTGCTCAATAAAAGTTTTTCTTCCGGAAGTTGACTGTTGATGTTGTCAATTATAGTTTGCGTTTTTTCAATTAACTCATTGATCTTGTATTGAATGGTAGCCCTCTTTTTCTGGGAATCCGTGTTCTTTTTCAATAATTCGCTTTTTTCTTTTTGTTCTTGATCCAAGATAGCTTTGGCAGTTTCCACTAAAGGACCTACTTCTGTCAGTGTAGCGGGCTCCGAATGTTGCAAGTCGTCTATTATCGTCTCGGCATCTGGGTATCTGTCGTTGGGGGATTTCTGCATCATTTTTTTAATAATCCCATCTAATCTGTTTGATAATCCGCCATTCTTAGCCTTTGCAGAGGGTATTGACCCAAATCTGTGCAAATTTTCCATTTCATAGTCATCGGCAGAAGAAAATGGCAATTCTAGAGTAGCTATTTGGAAAAACACAATGCCGAGGGAATAAATATCAGTTGCTTTTGACATCTGGCCCCTCGTCCAGCTTTCCGGAGCCATGTACCTTGGTGTTCCAGCACCTTTGAAAGTTCTCGTGCGCGTAGACTCATCAACATATTTTGCCAAACCAAAATCAGAAATCTTTAATGACTTGTTAACAATCAAAATATTTTCAGGCTTTAAGTCTCTATGTAAAGCAATTTTATGAATTGCCTTGATCCCGCTTAAGATTTCAAGAAACATTGCTTTAAGATCAGAGTCGGAGAAAAACTTTGCCTCTGACTTGTGTGTATTAATAATCTTACCCAAATTGCCATCATCAGCAAGCTCCATCACAAGATAATATTTTTCTGAACCATCAGGGAATTCTCCTTGCCTAAACTCAAAGCTTTCAATCACGTTTGCATCGTGAATGTTTGTGGCCTGCTCTGCTTCTCTTTTCCAAACATCCAAAGCTGCAGAGTCGGTTAGATTAAGGCTGTTCTGAAAAATTTTAATGGCTACCTCTTTTGTGTTAAAATTGTCAAAGGCCTTATAGACGTCACCGAAACCTCCCGCACCCAGTTTTTCTAAAAGTTTATATTGGTTATTCCCTTTATTTCCGTGCAGAAAAATTTCCTGTGGCGGTGGCATTTTATATTTCCCACTTTTTATAACTTCTAGGCCAGCATCTGTAATTTTGAGCGCCTCAGTCGGAGAAACCATATCAGCATAAGTAGGGATTATCAGTCTTTGAACTTCCAGATCTTTAAGAATACTACCAGCGAAAGCTCTCTCTTCCGGGGTAAAATCCACGTTTAATTTAATCTCCAAATTACCTCTTTGATCAGGTCTTCCAATGACATTAACCCTCATAAGGGCTTTATCTTTTTGCTCGCCGTATATCTCAAGTAGGGCTTTCACTAATTGTTCTCTAGTAAATCTCATACTGTGCTCAATTATAGTTTGTCATAGATTTTGAGTCTTGACTTTCGAAAAAGTTTCGATACACTTATAATATACATATTTTAGGAAATAGTCAACATGTTTACTAAACGACAGAAGCAGATTTTGGACTACATAGAGAGCTATATTAAAAAAAATGACTATGCTCCCCCTTTGGAAGAAATCAAAAAGCATTTCCGTCTTTCTTCTTTCTCGTCAGTTCATTACCTTGTAGAAAAGCTTAAGGAAAAAGGTTATCTAAAAAAAGAGGGTTTTAAAGCAAGAGCTATAGAGTTAGCACAACCATTAAAAAGTAGCAAAGAAATTCCCTTACTTGGTTTAATAGCCGCCGGCCTACCAATTCAGGCAATTGAAGGAATGGAAAGTATTGAAGTCCCTTTGGCTTTACTTCCAAAAACTAATAAAACTTACTTTGCACTTAGGGTAAAGGGCGATAGCATGATTGATGATGGAATACTAGATGGAGATGTAATTATCGCGGAAAAAGTAAGTGTCGCCAGTAATGGTGATTTAGTGGTTGCCATAACCGAGGATAACGAGGCTACGCTAAAATATTTTTACAAAGAGAAAAATCGAATTAGATTGGAACCGAGAAATCCAATATATGATCCTATCTTTCTAAAATCCATACAAATACAAGGACGATTCGTAAATTTAATCAGAAATACTCCTCAACAGTTAGTAGTCTCTTCTTCTGCAAATACTTCAGAAAGAGAAAAGCTCGAAAAACTTTATGCACCTATCATGCAAAAAAAAATTGAATTTAGAAGGCTAGTAACTTATGTTCCCAATAAGAAACTACCTATTTTTAACTGGTTTCCGTACAAAGAAGGCTTCTCTCGTGATTTAGTTATTCAAATACTTAAGGAATTTAATATTAAACAAGGCGCTAATGTCCTTGATCCTTTTGGAGGATGTGGAACAACTCTTTTAGCCTGTAAGCAGAACGGATATAATGCTACTGCAATTGATATCTTGCCCATTGCTGTGTTTGTAGCCTCTATTAAGCTGCGTGGTCGTGAGGAATATAACTTAAATCAATTAGAGAATGCCATTATTAAACTAACAACAGCAGAATATAAAGAGCCCTCTATAAAACTTCCTAATATTCCAATAATTCATAAAGCATTTCCCCCTCAGACTCAAAAGGAATTGCTTTTCTATAAAGAAGAAATATTAAGCGTAAAAGATGCAAATATTAGAGATTTCTTATTGTTAGGTTTGCTTTCAATGCTCGTGGAAGTTTCTTATACATCAAAAGATGGGCAATATCTTAGATTGGTAGATAAAAAAATTCCTCCCGTTCAAACTGTCCTGAAAAAGAAGCTAGAGACAATGTTGGCTGATCTAATTGATGGACGCACCCAGAAACAATCTTCATTATTCGAAGTCAATGATAAGGTAACAAATATAGGCATAGCGAAAGCTATTTTAGGAGATGCTAGGAAATTAGACTTACCGCGAAATAATTTTGATACTGTCATAACCTCTCCACCTTATTTGAATAGATATGATTATTCAAGAATTTATGCATTAGAGCTTGGTCTTAACTTTGTTAAAGATGCAGAGGAATTGAAAAAAATTAGACATAGCTTACTTCGTTCACATATTGAAGTTAAGCCGGCGCCGACTGATGATGTAAAAATCCCCGCTTTAATTGAAATTTTAGATAATCTGAACAAAAAAGAACTAAACAATCCCAGAATCCCTATTATGATTAAAGGTTATTTTGAAGATATGAATCTTGCAATTAAAGAAATGTATAGAGTGTGTAAACCAAGAGCAATTGTAGCACTAGTAGTAGGTAATGTTCGATTCGAAGGTGAAATAGTTCCAGTAGATTTAATATTGTCCGAAATTGCAAAGAATTCCGGATTTGAACCAGTAGAAGTATGGGCTACTCGCTATAAAGGTAACAGTTCTCAACAAATGGGCAAATATGGGAGAATTCCCGTGAGAGAAAGCATTGTGTTATGGCGGAAGTCATAAGTGTATCAACCAGTTTACAAGATCCTTCACCTGTTCACCGTCATTTAAATTTGCTGCATAAGAAAGCTTGTTTTCCTTTAGTTGAATAAAAATTTCTTTCGCCATTGACGCTTCGATTGCTGCACCAACAAAAAACAATGATGGACAATTTCTTCCGAATGCCTTCCGAATTCGTCCTAAGGCGCTGTTAGCCGTTTTCCAATGCTCATCGGCTCCTGCAGGATCAATGCCTCCCTTTAATTCACCGCAGGCTATATATGTGTTTTCGTTTAAGAGTAATTCTTCTTCTGACAATTTAGCTTTACCAGAGTTAAGAAGAATGACATCAATGTTCTTGCCGATCAGTTTTGGTGTAATATCGAATAGTAACATTCTTCCGTTCCAAATAATCCTTTGAATTTTACCTGCCCTGTTTCTTAGAATTTTTGCGTCAATTTTACGGTTAGATAATTGATTCAATATTTTTTCAACAAATTTTACTCCAGCACTGGATCCAGCCAGATTTCTCATACTACCACCAAGCGTATCTCCTTTTGTGAGGAGATAACGATACAAAATTTCCTCTCGAAATTCATCTTTAGTCTCTTTATAGATACGATCAAGAACCTGCTTTACTGAAGTATCTAACTCCTCATTAGTTAGTTTAGCTCTAGCTTTATCCGAAAAGCCACATGCTGATATTAATGCATCCCTGTAATTCATCAATAATAGCTCATCAACTGATTTCACTTTCTTCAAGGCTTTATAAAAATCTTTTGCTTCTTCGATATATGGCTTAGCTTTTTCAGTTTTAAGCAATGCTACAGCCAAAAATCCATCACATATTGAACGATGGCTTGTTTGTAAATCCTTGGACTTTTTAATAAATTTAGTTAACATTGTTAAGCATTAAATAAATCTGCTGCATTTACGCCAAGAGCTTTGGCTATTTTTTCTACATTTTCTATAGAAATATTCCTTGAACCCCTCTCAACGTCACTTACGTAAGTTCGATGAAGTTTTGCTCGAAAAGCTAGTTCTTCTTGGGATATCTTTTTTTGTTTTCTAATTTGGCGCAACTTGTTGCCAAATTTCTTTTTTATGTCGACCATAAGTTACCGTTACTTATTGACTACAATATAGTCCTTAATGTATTATAAATCTACAGACTATAAGTGACAAAAGGCTCTTTAAAATTTTTGCGTTTTTTGGGGTCGCTGTGGCGACCCATTCGAGCCGACAGTTTTTAGAGCTTCGGCCGAAGGCCGAGCGGATAACAAAGCCCCGCCAAGCGAAGCGGGCGGGGCTACCGATTCGACTTAAAGCGAGTTCG
>CAZCYM010000062.1:0-5473 GCA_964502945.1 uncultured Candidatus Saccharibacteria bacterium | reverse complement strand
CAATGAAGGACCAGAAAAGAAAATTAATCATTTGTCATTTCAAGCTTCTTGATCTTCTCAACTCTCCTCACATGTCTTTCTTCGCCTAAGAATTTTGATTCAAGAAAGGCCTTGGCGATAGCGATGTTCTTTTCCTCGCTGGAATAGTCGTTCGATAGGCCAATTACATTAGTATCCTCATCAGCTACCGATGCCTTCACCTGCTCAACATCAAACATCGTCCCCGCCCTTACTCCTTTTATCTTGTCGGCTGTCATTGCCACTCCCACACCAGAACCGCATATTAAGATGCCCTTGGCATTTTCGCCCTTCGACAAGCTCAGGGCGACTGCGCTTGCAACCGCAGTTGCAAAATCTGGATAATCATCGTCCTTATTATACTCAAAAGGCCCCATGTCTTCATAGCCATATCCCCATTCAGTCAACTGCTGCTTAAATTTTCCCTTCAACTGAAAACCCCTGTGATCAGATCCTAAAAAAATTTTCAATTTTTAATTTTTAATTTTCAATCAATGTTTCAATTCTCTAATTTTTAAACATTAAAACATTAAATCATTGAAAATTCATTTTAAATTTTAAATTCAAAATTATAAATTACTTTTGGCCCTTAAGATACTGAACCACACTTAATGTCGCCCCCCCCCTTTATGATATATCATAAAGGGGGCGTCCTATTTTAATTGATTTAGGTACTGAACGGCTGATAGAGTCGCCGTACATCCTTGGCCGGCAGCGATTACTATCTGCTTGAAAGGCACGTCCGAAACATCGCCAGCGGCATATAATCCGGGAATATTCGTTTCACATCTTGTATTGACCTTGATTTCACCAAATTGATTTTTTTCGACATTGTCTGGCACTATTTGAGAATTAGGAACCATACCGATATGAACAAAAACGCCATCAGTTTTAAGTTCCAGTTCTTTCCCATCTTTGCTTGTATATTTAACTCCCTTTACAAATTTATCCCCAATTATTTCTTTCGTCCCAGTTTCATATAATATCTCGACTTTATCTTTCGATTGAGCAGTAAGTTTTTTTATTAAAACATCATCGCCTTTAAATGTAGCGTTTTTATTTATAACATAAACTTTTTTGGCAATATCAACACCCATCAAGGCTGATTCGAGGGCCGAATTACCACCTCCCACAACAGCCACGGTCTTGCCCCCAAATAAAGCCATATCACAAGTTGAACAGTAGCTGACACCCTTATTGCGGAATTCTCTCTCACCGGGAATGCCAAGTTCGCGAGGATGAACACCCGTAGTAACTATGACTGTTTTAGCTATATAATCACACTTCTTCGCTCCTTCAGAGCTTCGAAGTGCAAGCATTTTATTGGCTGCCATCGCCATATCGCTCTCTTTTTTGGTAGAAATACAAAAAGTTCCATTCTCTAGCCTGGTAATTTTTTCAACTAGAACCCCCTCCTCGATATCAACCTTGTAATCCTGAAGGTGTTTTTTGAATTTATCAGACAAAGCAATACCATCGATCATACCATCTCCCGGCCAATTGCCTATCTCGCCGGAAGTAGCAACTTCTCCACCAAAATCCTTGGTTATTATTTTTAAATTCAGGCCCCTTCGAATACCATATATTCCAGCCGTTGTTGCCGCCGCTGAACCACCAATAATAAGAAGATCCAACATCAATGAAAATTCGAAATTCTAATATCGAAATACGAAACAAACTTGGGAAAATTCGAATTTTCTAAATTCCAAACGGTTTAGGATTTAGAATTTATGATTTTCGGGCTTCCTGCCTGCCGGTAGGCAGGTGTTTCGGATTTCGGATTTAGTGCTTCGGATTTAAACTTCGTCTTATTTATTGTATCATATTTATTATGAGCAAGAAATGGCAAATTATAATTTTACTGTCACTTGGCCTTCTAACTCGCTTTGCCTTTTTCGGCCATCCAAGTGAAACCGTATTTGACGAAGTTCATTTTGGTAAATTTATCTCGGGCTACTATACCCACCAATACTTTTTCGATATTCACCCTCCTTTGGGCAAATTAATGATAGCCGGACTCGCTAAGCTGTTTGACTTCAGGCCAGGTTTTGCTTTTACAGATATTGGCAACCAATATCCTGATCAACAATATATGCTCCTTCGCTTTTTACCGTCTCTAGCCGGAGCTTTACTGCCTTCCATCATTTTTCTCCTTACCCTCGAAATGGGTCTAGCGCCACTCTATGCCTTCACAGCCGGAATGCTAATTGTTCTTGATAATGCCATCCTCACTCAATCGATATATATATTGATGGATGCCTTCCTGCTATTGTTCGGGTTTGCTTCACTATTATTCTATTTTAAATACAAAAATGACAAAGGCAATAAACACATGCTTCTTTTTACAATCTTTGCTAGTCTGGCCGCTTCAATAAAATGGACAGGGCTCGGCTTTTTTGCCCTACCCATGATTTTCGAGTTTTTTACTCTTTTGAGAAACGGGCGGTACAAAAATATTTTTAAATTGGCCATCCTACCTATAATTGCCTTTTTAATATATTTCGCCTTCTTTGCTATTCACTTGGGAATTTTAAACAAATCCGGTCCTGGTGATGCTTTTATGAGTATGGGTTTTAGGAGAACATTAGTTGGTAATCAAGTACCGGAGGATTCATCAGTAATCAAAGCTAACCTATTCCAAAAGTTTTCACAGCTAAACATTGAAATGTATAAAGCTAACCAAGGACTTAATGCTGGTCATCCCTATGGAAGCGCCTGGTATACCTGGCCACTGATGTCCCGCCCAATTTTTTATTGGGTCAAGAGTAATTCCAGGATTTATCTTATGGGTAATCCCATGATTTGGTGGACTACAACTTTGGCGATTGTATTTTTACTGACTAGCTACATATTTTATGGTTTAAAAAATAGCCATAAATTTCTTTCGACTTTCTTGATAGCCGGCTATACTTTAAATCTGCTTCCTTTTATCGGAGTTAAGCGGGTGATGTTCCTTTATCACTATTTTACGGCGTATATTTTCGCGATAATGATCCTCGTCTGGCTTATTTCACAAAGAAAAAGCTCCAAATGGGTTGTTGGAACTTTAATTGTTCTAAGCACAATGACTTTTATATACTTCGCTCCGCTATCTTATGGTCTTAATCTCTCACCAAGAGCTTATGAATTGCGTGTCTGGCTCGCCAGCTGGCGATAGCTATTCCCATTCATATTTTTTAGCCTTCTGATAAAGTTCCTCTACTTTGTTCCAATTAAGATTATCGAAAAATAATTTTATATAACTTGCCCGATCCGAACCGGTATCGATGAAATATGAGTGTTCATAAACATCCATACACAAGATCGGTACCGTCCCCCAAATACCGCCGTGATTATGGGCATCGCAGGTAAAAATTCGAAGCTCTTTCTCGTACATATCCCAAGCCAGTACCGCCCAGCCGCGAGCAGACATTCCACAGGCAGAAAAATAATTCTTAAAGTTATCAAAAGAACCATATCTCTCGGCTAATTTAGTAGCCACCTCGCCCCTAGGTACCCCGTCACCACCCATAACAGCGAAATAGTTCTCGTGTAAATAAACACCATTATTAGCGAATGACTCGGCATTTTTAAGCCCTCTCAACTCACTATAAATCTGATTCCCTTCGGCCTTCCCGCTTTTAGCAATCGGCCCCAGCTTTTCTTTGATCTCATTAGACTTATCCACATAACCTTTGTATAGTTTGCCATGATGAATCTCCACAGTTTTTTGCGAAATTCCTTTTAGTAACTCGGGGTTATAACTAAGTTCTTTAAAAATTTTCTTGGGCATGATTTAAATTAAAATGCAAAATGAAAAAATCAAAATAACAGCTTAAAATTCAAAATATTTTAAATTTTTAATTGTTGTTTTGTGCTTTACGTTTTTATTTTTTATTTTATTCTGAGTAACTCGTCTATTTTTTCTTTATCAAATCCTACTACAATCTTTCCATCAATGTCTAAAACTGGAACGCCCATCTGGCCGCTTTTATCTATCATCTCTTTCTGAGCTTTTGCGTCAGACGCAACATCTATGCTCTCAAATGCTATTCCTTTCTCAGTCAAATATGCCTTAGCTCTCTTACACCACGGACAAGTTGAGGTTGAATATATTTTTACATTAGTCATACCAGATAGTGAAGGTTCCGATTAATTAATATACTGCCTTGGGCAGTAGTCGGAACTTCTACTACCTGACATATAAATATATTATAGCATTAGATTTAAAAAATCCATAAGGTTGTCAATAATCCTAGATCATGCTATAAATAATCAGGTTTTTTACATAAAGATAGGTATTTATGCCATCAAAGACATTATCGCTCATATTGGGCATCTTATTGCTAACAAGCTTGAGTCCGCCAGTTATGGCTCAACCTGATCTTGCCCATGTTATCGTTGGAAAAAGCGTAGCTAAAATAATTAGCCCCGGTGCCAGAAGAAATATAAGAATTGATATAGAAACAACTATTGAAAATTATTACGATAACGGAAACTTAAAATCTAGTAAATCAGAATCTAAAACTACTGACGGACGACTAGAAGTGAGGGGAATGAAAATCGAAGAGCTGTATCGGGCCTTTGAAACTCGATATGATTTCTACATAGACCCTGCTGAAAGTGCTGACATTTTAAATAATATTACTTGTGCAATCGTTAAATTCAGGCCTAAGCCAAATCTCTCAATCAAGAAAACCACTGATCAGTTTATAAATAGAAGCGAGGGTTCAATATACATCAACTTGGACAACTTCGATATTGTTAGAATAGCAGGTTCCATCAAGAATCCCTTTAGTTTCACATTTTCTTGGTTTTTTATACCTATCGCTCAAGTAAACATCTATCAATTAGAATTCTTGGCTGAATATACTACTTTCGATAGTGTGCTCGTTGAACAAACTCTAAATGGACTGGCAGATTATAGAGTTAATAATAATAGGAGCATAGAAAAATTTACAAACAAGATTACAAATCACAGAATAAAATAAATCCCGCCTTGGCGGGATTTTTAAAAAATATGTTCAGAGTTATAAAAAAAGATAAACATTCAAAGGCCCGATTGGGTGTTTTAACCACTCCTCATGGTACAGTCAAAACACCTTCTTATGTGATGGTTGGCACCTATGGCCAAATAAGAAATCTTACACCTCGAGACATCAAGAAAACAAAAACCCAGATAATCATTGCCAACACCTACCACCTCTGGGACGCTGCCTTACAAGGACGGTCCTTGTTAAAATTGTTAAAAAGGTCTTTGTTGAAATCTAGACAAAAATCATTACTAACGAATGGGTTTGGTATTCGACTGCCTACCATGACTGACAGCGGGGGGTTCCAGGTCTTTTCGCTTGCCTTCGGTCGTGAGAAAGGAGTCAAAAAAATATTTCCAGATAAGTCTGATAAAGCTAGAAAATTAAAAAGAAAAAATATAAAAATTACCGAGAAAGGAGTTTACTTCCTCTTAGATGGTAAA
>CAZCYM010000061.1:0-5479 GCA_964502945.1 uncultured Candidatus Saccharibacteria bacterium | reverse complement strand
AAAATTAGCAGATAAGGCCGAGGTTCAGATAAGCTATGCCATAGGGGTACCTGAACCGCTTGCGGTTGATATAAATATCTCTGGTAAAAATAAAATAAATAACGCCAAGCTAAAAAATGCGGTGCTTAAAGTTTTTGACTTAAGGCCGGGAATGATAATTAAAAACCTCGACCTCCGAAGACCTATTTACCGACAAACTGCTGCTTATGGCCACTTTGGCCGACAGGACCTTAAGTTGCCTTGGGAAAAAACAAATAAGGTCTCGGAACTCAAAAAAGTGTTAAGATAGGAAAGTGGAGCGGATCAAGAACTCAATCCTTTCCAAGTGAGGGGCCCGTAGTAAAGTGGCATTACGCGGCATTCGCATTGCCGAGGCGCGGTTTCGATTACCGCCGGGTCCACCGATTGAAAAAATTTTTTAGCGAATTTGCCCATAATTACAAAAACTATTCCTTCGGCTATACAAATTGCTGCCTATATGAAGCCGGGGACAAACCATCCGAAGTTTATGCCTCCGGTTATCTTCCATATTCAGGCAGTCCTGAAGTAAAAAATATATTCTATATGGCTAGAAGCGCAAGAGTTCCTTTGGCTGATTTCTCTTTTACTAGCGAAAATCGCCGAGTCGCCAGGAAATTTGTAGGAAAATTTCACCGTTCATCAAAACCAATAAAAGACTTTGATGTCCATGATAAAGATTTTATATCTTTCTGCATAAATTATTTTGCTAAACGACATGGCCCCAAAATCATGCCCCTTGACCGTTTAATGACAATCCTTAAATCTGAGGTTGTCAGCCATGTCGTTTCATATAGTAATAAAGACGTTCCGATGGCATATGTTTTGGAGTGCTCCGATAAAAAGATGACTCATTTTTGGTTCTCTTTTTATGACCTTGGCCTCATTCACCAGTCGCTGGGGATGTGGCTATTGCTTGATAGTGCTAGGTTTGCAAAAGACGGCGGTGCCGACTATCTTTATGTGGGTACGGTTTACGGTGAAAAAGCGTTGTATAAAACTGCATTTAAAAATCTTGAGTATTGGGACGGCAATACCTGGGTTGCTGATATTAAAAAACTTAAAAAACTTAGCCGCTCAGAGGACGAAAGAAAGGTAGACTTTATTGATGCCTGGAAAAAAGATTTGAAAATGTTCTGAAAAATGTCGGATAAAATATTCGAAAACTTAAACAATAAACAGATTGAGGCCGTCAAAATAATTGACGGCCCAGTTTTGGTTATTTCCGGGCCCGGTTCTGGTAAAACAAGATGCCTGACTCATCGAGTCGCGTATCTGATTCGGGAAGGAATACCACCGCAAAATATTCTCGCCGTTACATTCACCAATAAGGCCGCAGGAGAAATGAGAGAAAGAGTTTCTAGGTTATTGGAAATTGGAAATTGGAAATTGGAAATTCCATCGGCTTTGCCGATGGTGGGCACTTTTCATTCGATAGGTCTTAGAATTTTGCGCCAAGAGATTCCTCAACTTGGTTATCGGCGCAACTTCACCGTATTTGATGAGGACGACCAAGTGGCCCTAGTCAAAAGAGTAATGGGAGATCTGGAGATTGATACAAAAAGCTTTAATCCAAAAATAGTTCTAGCCAAGATATCAGAACTGAAAACAAAACTAGTATTCCCAGAAGATTATGAACCAAAAGATTTTTATCCTGAAATTGTCGCCAAAGTTTACAAGAAATATCAGCAAGAATTAAAAGACCATAACGCTGTTGATTTTGATGATTTAATAATCCTACCTATTAAAATATTCAAACAAAGCCAAGAAACCCTCTCTAAATACCAAGAATGGTGGAGATACATTCTTGTCGATGAATATCAAGATACAAGCTACGACCAATATATATTTATAAATCTTCTCGCCCAAAAGTATCGAAATCTTTTTGCTATCGGCGACGATGCTCAAAGTATTTACCAATTCCGCCGAGCTGATATTAGAAATATTTTAAACTACCAGAAAGACTACCCGGAAGCCAAAATAATTCTGCTAGAACAGAATTATCGTTCAACCAAAAATATAATCACCGCCGCGCAAGGGATTATCTCAAATAACAAAAATCAGATACCAAAAGAGCTCTGGACCAACAATGATCATGGAGAAAAAATTACCATAGCCGAAATGATGAACAAACGCCATGAAGCAAATTTTGTAATATCGAGGATAGAAGATTTATCCAGTCGTGGATACAAAATAAAAGACTTCGCGGTTCTTTACCGGACTCATGCCCAATCTCGAGCTCTTGAGGAGGCATTCATAATGCGAGGATTTCCTTATCAAATAGTGGGCGGTTTAAAATTCTACGACCGAAAAGAAATAAAAGACATGCTTGCTTATCTAAGATTAATTATTAATCCATCCGATACTTTAGCCGTTGAACGAATATATAATATTCCTCCGCGAGGAATAGGCAAGGCAATAATCGAGAAGGTTAGAAAAGGGGAGAGGGGTGACATTGTGGCTTCTTTAGCTATGGCCGTTCAAGATAAAGCCATGCCCTCCAGACAGCTTTTAGCTGTTTCTGATTTTTATGAACTTATAACCGATATTAGAAAAACTGCCGAAGATAAAAAACTCGCCACCTTAATAAAATATATAATCAAAAAAACAAAATACGAAGATTATCTAAAAGAATTTAGTCTGGCCAAACAAAGCGACTATGAGAACTTTGAAGATCGCATGGAGAACCTGAAAGAGCTCCTAACTGTGGCTTCTAAATTCGAAAGCTTATCGGCTAGAGAAGGGGCAGAAAAATTTCTTGAAGAAGTAACCCTTCTGCAACAAAATGATCGCATAAAATCATCCGGTGAGGATATAGCTGAAAAAATAACCTTAATGACTGTTCATGCCTCAAAAGGACTTGAATTTCCAGTAATCTTCATCGTTGGAATGGAAGAAGGTCTTTTCCCGCACAGCCGAACAATCATAAATCCCAATGAGCTCGAAGAAGAGCGACGCCTTTGTTATGTCGCTACCACCCGAGCCAAAGAACACTTAATCCTTACCTACACAAAATTTAGAAATATTTTCGGCTCTCACTCGATGAATCTACCCTCGAGATTTATAGGGGAAATACCGCCCAACCTAGTTGACTACCAGCTATTGGAAGCGAGCTATGATGACGATAAAATATACTACTAACATTCTTTCCAGAAGCCTTGCTTCTGGAAAGAATAGATGCTAGCCTCTGTCCTATGGGAATTCGAAAGACACCAATAATAGACGGGGAATATTACCATTTTTATAATCGGGGCAATAGCAAGCAGAGTATTTTTATTGACGATCAAGACTATGATCGTTTTACAAAGCTTTTGTTTCTTTGTAATTCAAGAAGATCTGTTAACTTTAGAACCGACATAATCGAGAGGGGGATCGATGCTTGGGAATTCGATAGAGAAGAACTGCTTGTTTCAATTTGTTCTTGGGTTCTAATGCCAAACCACTTTCACCTTTATTTAAAAGCTGGTAACGTTCCGAATCTTACAAGCACACCTAAAAATAACAGGGCTATAAATAATACGACACTATTCATGCAAAAAGTTGGTACAGCATATGCAAAGTATTTTAATACTAGGTATAGCCGTACCGGGTCACTATTCGAAGGCAAGTTTAAATCAGTACACATAACAAATGACATTCAGGCTAGGTATCTTTTCTCTTACATACACCTAAATCCGGTGAAGCTAATACAGCCTGACTGGAAAGAGCGTGGGATAGAAGATAAAAGAAAAGCACTTCAATACGCTGAAAGTTATAAATATTCTAGCCTAAAAGATTGGCTAGGTTTTAATAGAAAAGAATTGTTAATTCTTAATAAAAATGCTCTAAGTGACATATTGCCAGAAAAGTTTTCACCCAGTGAGGATATTTTTCAATGGTTATCTTATAGCGATGAATAAATACATTAATAATGTTACTTTCCAGAAGCAAGGCTTCTGGAAAAAGAGATCATTGGGACAAAATTTTTTAATTAATCCTCATATAATAGACAAGGTTATTACTGCAGCAGAAATTTCAAAAAATGATACAATACTAGAAGTCGGGCCAGGTACTGGGAACTTAACAAAAAAGATTGCTGAAAAGGCAAATAAGGTCATCGCGGTCGAAAAAGATCATCGGCTCATTGAATCTCTTAAAGAAAACTTTAAGAGCAGCTCTCGTGTAGAGATAATAAGGGGAGATATCTTAAAACTAAGAATTAGAAACTTGGGCCTAGGTTCCAGAAGCCTTGCTTCTGGAGAAATTGCTGACGGCTACAAAATAGTAGCTAATATACCCTACTATATTACTTCTAATTTACTGCGAACAATTTTTGAATCTGCCGACTGGCAAATGACCCGACCAAAACTTATCGTTCTGATGGTTCAAAAAGAGGTTGCCCAAAGAATCATGGCCAAGCCCCCCGATATGAACCTTCTGGCTTTATCTGTTCAGTATTACTCCGAACCAGAAGTTATAGGATATATATCCAAAAATAATTTCCGACCAGTACCAAAAGTTGACTCTGCGATCATTAGACTAGCGCCTAGAACCGAGGTCGAACCTCAAAGATTTCCAGGGGTTCGACCTCGGAAGAACCAGGAATTATTTGAACTAATCCGGGTCGGATTTTCAGAAAAAAGAAAACAACTAGCGCCCATATTGTCCAAAAAACTAAAAATAGAAAAAGAAAAGATATTAGAATTATTTAACCAAACAGGGGTAGAGATAACGGCTCGGGCAGAAAACTTATCATTAGAACAATGGAAGTTATTAGAACAATCTCTGGGTACGTACGGAGACTAAACACTACAGGATTCAGGATCGGCCTTGGAGTTGGTTTTGTTTATTTTGCTTATATTTTTTGGTGGCTATGGTCTCTCTATCCCTTAGATGCCTTCAATATCGAAAGCGGGCTTGTTGCTGGTGTTATTATTTCTATTATTTTTATTCTCTGCATCTCGATAACAGCTTTGTTCTGGGGAGTGTTTGGATTTTTTACATTAAAATTTAGTAAAAAAATATCGCCAGCACTCATGCCCCTAGTGATTGCTGGAACTTTTACTCTAGCAGAATTTTCTCGCTCAATATTTTTTTCTATATTCTGGTATGGCGATGGGGGACTTATCGGACCTTACTGGCCACTTGGAAATTTAGCCTATTTGTTTACTGACATAAACTCTATAGCTCATACAGCATCTTTTTGGGGTATTTACGGGATAACTTTTTTAATCTCCTACTGTGTGTCTCTGCTGATTTTTATACTAGGACCAAAACGAAACAAGATGCTGTTTATTCAGGTAGCCCTGAGCTTCGTGATAGTTTTTAGTATCAACGCTCTGGATAAATATAGAGAATCATCAGCCGTAGAAAAGCTGTCGCCAATATCTGTAGCAATAATCCAAACGAGCATCCCCTCATCTGGATTACAGAATCAAGAACAGATTATCGATGACTTCCAGAAAACGCTTCAACTCTTAGA
>CAZCYM010000060.1:0-5512 GCA_964502945.1 uncultured Candidatus Saccharibacteria bacterium | reverse complement strand
CCCTCAATTGCGGGTTTTATTTTGTTTTCGTTATAATGCTTTTCCTCTGGCTATACCTGCTTCCGCCACTCTGTTAATTGCCGTTATAAAGGCTGCCGTTCTATTCTTCACCTCAAACTTTTTGGCCGTAGCCATAACCTCACAAAAAGTTTTTTTCATTTTAGTTTGAAGTTCTTTTTCCACTTGTTCAAGACTCCAATAAAATTGTTCCAGACCTTGAACCCATTCAAAATAAGAAACAACTACTCCGCCGGCATTAGCAAGAATATCAGGAATAACAAATACATCATTTTTCTCAAGAATTTCATTTGCTTCCGGAGTTGTTGGGCCATTAGCCGCTTCTGCCAGTATTCTTGCCTGAATTTTGTGAGCATTATGTTCTGTGATAACGCCCTCTAGTGCAGCGGGCACCAGTATGGTAACTGGTAAAGACAATAGGTCCTCTGGATTCATTGCTTCTGCTTCTTTGAAGTCGCTAACCGAATTACCCTTGTTTTTTAATTCTATTAGTTTGGGAATATCGAGACCTTTCAAATTGTAAATAGCTCCTTTTCTGTCAGAAACAGCAATTACTTTTACTCCTCCCTCATACAATAATTTAGCCACCACCGACCCGGCATTACCGAACCCTTGAATAGCACAAGTATGGCGATCGCCTCTGGGGTGAGATCCTAACTTGTCCGTACGCGATAAATGATCAAGTGCTTCTAAGATTGTAATAAAACAACCTTGGCCAGTAGCTTTATCACGACCGACTGACCCACCCAGACTCAATGGTTTCCCAGTAACAACGCTTGGTTCAGTATGACCAACCATAGAGCTGTATTTATTCATTATCCAACCCATTATTTCTGGAGTAGTATTTACATCTGGAGCCGGAATATCTATTTTAGGTCCGATAATAGGAAATATTTTTTCTGTATAATTATCAGTCAAATTTTTAAGTTCTCTCTTTGACATTAAGTAGGGGAACGGATTGTTAAAATTTTTCTCATATCTATCCGGTAAGGCATCTAGGTCAAGATTAACACCGCCCTTGGCTCCGCCATAAGGAATATCAACTAGCGCGCATTTCCAGGTCATCAGCATAGATAAAGCAATTACTTCATTCCTAGTAGTGTTGGGGTGATAACGAATGCCACCCTTAAGAGGTCCACGCCAAGAACAATGTTGAGAACGCCAACCTTGAAATATTAAATTATCGCCATTGTCCATCTTAACTGGTATTCTGACTTCTAAAACTCTTTCCGGTCTTTGTAGGGACAAATAAATTCTATCTGGAATATCTAAATATTGAGCCGCATTTTTATATAAATCTAAACTTGCTTTGAGAAAATCAAAGTTACTATTTTCCATTTTCTCTCTCCTTGTAAAAGGACGGTTTTGAGATTTAATAGCCATGGCAATTATTAATTAGTAGAGCCGGATAATCAATATTGACAAAATATTTATTTATTTTATATATTTATCCCAATATTCAAATAATTCTTTTGTCGCCCAAAGGTCACCGGCGCAGTATTGAGCAATGTCGAGATATTTTTTTTCTTTATATAACTGTCCCACATCATCACCGGTAATGCCATTGTCTTTTGGACTATCAATGCCGAATGCTTGGCACCACATATGGAGATTGCCCTTACGACGAACAGAGCCAAAAAATGTCAATCGATCAAGCAAGTCAACATGAGTTATTGTTTTACCATAATCACTAGACTCATATCTGTTGGGCATTAGATTTTTGGTTGGCTTTATTTTATGAACAGCAGAACGAACTATTAAGAATGGACAGTCGAATCCTCGGCCATTAAAAGTTACAAATTGATCATAGAGCTGGGCGGTATCCCAGAATTCTTTTAGTATTTCCTTCTCGGATGCCAACGGCGTATATTGTATATTTTTCTCTGTTTGCTTTTCCAGCTTACCAAAATTATCGCGAAAATAGACAGCACCCTTGTCTGTGTCGGGGTTTAAAATACCAATAGCCACAACTTCTCCTGTAAGAGGGGAGAACGAGAGCCCGTCTTTAGATTCTTCGACTTCTTCGGGAGTTTCTGCAAAATTAGTCACAAACTCCTTAGATTCTTTTTCAAATTTTTCAAAATCCACACCAACTGTTTCAATGTCAAAAATTATTCGGGGCATAGTAAAAATGTAAAATTAAAAAATCAAAATGCAAAATTAATCTACTCAATTTTAGAATTTTATTACCTAAACAACAACTTGACTTGTTTAAATAATTAAATTATAATGTTAGAAACATATTTTCAGAGAGGGGATATGAGCAAATTCATTTTTCTGGATCGTGACGGAACAATTGTTAAAGATACGCATTATCTTCACAAGATAGGAGATCTTCAATTCCTGCCTAGAGCTATAGATGGCTTAAGAGAAATGCAATGGACACTTGGTGCTAGATTCATTGTTATTACTAACCAAGCCGGAATGGCAAAAAAACTTTATACCGAACAAGATTTCCATATTTTTAACGACGAGATGGTTAGTCGATTAAGAAATGCCGGCGTGTTGATAGCTAAGACCTATTTCTGCCCTCACTGTCCTGATATTACAGGGGAGTGTGAGTGCCGTAAGCCCAAACCAGGTATGGTTCATCAGGCAATGAAAGATTTCTGTCTCGATCCTAAACAAGCCGTATTCATCGGTGATAAAGACTGTGATATTGAATTGGGTCAGCAATTTAATGCCAAAACAATATTAGTGACCAATAGTCAGTACGAGGTAGGGGCGATACCCAGTGCTTCAGCCAAAGATCTCTTGGAAGCATCTCGGATAATTACTGATTGGTGGAAGGAATAGATCATTGTATTGTTAGAGATTTTACTTTCGAAAAAGCAGTGGAACTGTGAGTAAAGAGGCTAAAAAAGCCTCTTTTGTTTTATCGGCAAATGTCTTCGGTATTCAAAGCACAAGCGATTTATATGAAAAAGTTAAGCCATTTTTTAAGAAATATCCATTGAGAGCTAAGAAAAGACATGATTTTGCACTATGGGCCAAAGCTTTAGAAATTATATACAGTAACAAGAAGAGAAGGAGAGCCTATTCTATACAAGATAATAAAATGCTCAATAAATTCAGAAATGATATGAGAATATATAAACAAAAGAGGGATAGGGAATATGTTAATGAACCAAGACTATTGAAATAAAGTACGACGCACAATGACCCTTATGCGTCCCATCATAATTTAATAAACTCAAGTTATTATCTAATTAGTCCCAAAATACTCCGCAGTATCGATAATGCCATCTCTAATACTGTGACCAATATGTTTGCCACCAGAATTAATCCTGATTTGGCTATTCTTAGTGCTTTTCCTACTGATATATTATCTATGCTATCTAATGTACCCTCAAACCTCGAAACGCCCTCTAGGGCCGATTTTGGAAGCCAAAGTTTGATATCTATGTACCTGCCTAGACCTCCCAACAGACTATCTAAAGGTGCCGTAACCCTACTGAGTGATTCGAGTGGGTTTATCTCGGATAGTGAGTTTGTTGAACTTATTTGAGAAAATAAGTTTTGATTTGCCCGCAGTGAGCTTATTGAACCTGGTAAATTTATGCCAAGATAAGTAATAGGACTAATAACTCCTAAGAGTACAGAAACAATAATCATAATAATTATTGTGGTCATGGTTTAATCATACCACCTCTGGTGAAGTTGTTAAACTACTCGCGGTAAGCCTGTCGAACCACTCCCCTGTTGTGTCGCACAATTTTGGCCTCTAGTCATTCTTAAGAAAAACTGTCATCTCGTCCACGTATAACTTGAAAGCTTTATAGGGAGATAGAATGCTTAAAAAATATCTCATATCCACCATTAAACCCAATATCCAAGCCAGAAATCCTTTTATGACTAATCCCCCCAAATTGGCTATGGCATATTTACCCCCCACAGGAATTATGAAGACACTATAAAACGGCTTATAGGGTTTTAGCTTTTTACTTTTTATAGAATAGTAAATATTTTGAGCTGCGATCTTGCCCTGATCTATAGCCACATAAGCTAAGGCAGGAACTGGTTTCTGATTTTTTTTGTCAATAAATTCTATATTATCACCAACAGCAAAGACATTTTCTAATCCTTTTAGTTTCAAACTTTCCTCAACGGGTATTTTGCCAGAAGAAGCAAGAGTAAGACTAGTAATCGATTTAAGAAATCTGTTTGGCCTGATGCCAGCCGTCCAAATTATTAGATCTCCTGTTGGCTTTTGCCCGCTTTTAAGTTTTAGATAATTAGGCCCGATTTCTTCAATTGGCGAATTCTCCATTATTACTATACCTAACTGGGTCAAACGTTTTATAATAGTTTTTCTTTCTTTTTCTGATAAGATTGGTAAAATTTTGGATCCGGCTTCAAATAAAGTTATAGTTGAACACCGGCCTTTTAATTTACACCTGGACTTTATTACTCTTGAACAACATCCAAGTTCAGCCGCAATCTCTAAACCGGTAAATCCTCCGCCACAGATAAGAAATGAAAATGGTTCTGTCCGCTGACCATTGATAAATTGTTCTGATAGTTCCTCCAGTTTTTGGTTTATAAATAAAGCGTCTTCAAGAGTTTTGAATTTATGAGCGTATTCTTCGACGCCGGGAATGTCATAGGTCGAAGTTTCGGAACCGAGGGCAAGGACAAGATAATCATATTCAAAAATATGATCTCCTTTTGTTTTTACTTTTTTATTTTGAAGATCAACTTGTGTTATTTCTGCTTCGATAAAATCAACCGAGGTACTATCGAAAATGTCAGTATAAGGAATACAGATAGTTTTTTTCAATTGAATAGCGAAAGGATCCTTTTTGATTCCATAAGCCGAAGCAACTTCATATATAGCCGGAATGAAAAGATGATAGCCATTCCGATCGATAAGAGTTATTTCGGCTTCGTTTCTCAGTTTTTTATCTAAATCAAGAGCGCATCTGATACCCCCAAACCCCCCACCGAGAATTAAGATTTTGAGCATATCTTTATTATAACATAAATAAAATAATTCCTCTCGCCCCACTCATTTCTCATCCGACTCGCCACGTCAACAAATTACTACGGTATTTCTTCATTTTCTTGAATAAAAATTGAGCCTCGTCGTCCTTCGACAAGCTCAGGACTCCCCTCAATTTTGTATTCAATAAGAAAATGTCATAAATACCTTGAATTTGTGATGAAGCGGCTCAAAGGATTCGAAATGAGCGGGGCTGAAGGATTATTTATATAGATAAAAAAGCCGGCATTTCTGCCGGTTTACATAACTTACTTTTTTTGTTTGTCAGGCCAATCCTTTACGGGATATGTAGTCCAAACAACCTTTTTTTCTCCATCCACATTTGTGGTTACTTTTCCCACTAGACACTCATGTGTCCATTGAATAATACGTTCTGGATGGTTACCTAGTAACTCTTTGTGAACACCCTTGTTAATCATATCTGACCCCTTATCGGAAACCGAAATTCGCATTTGAATCCGAATTAAGATAAATTAAATAAATGGAAAAAAT
>CAZCYM010000059.1:0-5547 GCA_964502945.1 uncultured Candidatus Saccharibacteria bacterium | reverse complement strand
TGAACAAAAGAATTATTAACGATCCAATCGGTATCATCCCAAAAAAGAGGATTGTTTAAATTAAACGAATAAACAAAAAACCCAACGACAATCAAAACCAAAATAAGAAACCAATTTTCTTTTATAATTTTCATGGCCATTATCCTAGAATCCCCTTAGTATTTTAATAAGATTGACCAACCCCTCTATTTCTTCTTGGGTATAGGAACTTATATCTCTATTGGAATACTCTTTCACTTTTTGCAAGAGTAGTTCATCTATTTTTATAGTTTTTTCTAAATCCCCCGTTGCCGGCCATTTTATGGCTTCGGTCATATAAATCAAAGCTTGCTGATTATTCCCAATATCAAGACTTATTAAAGCCAGGGATCGATATAAACTTCTCTTGTTGCGATCATAAATATCAAATTTAATAGCTTTCTTAAACACTTCTTCGACCTCACCAAATCTTCCTTCCTTCCAATATATCTGGCCGAGAACATATAGAGCCGAGGGATATTTATCGGAAATTTTAAGCGCTACCTCAATTTCTTTTTTGGCCCTTATCACATCACCTGATAAGAAAAATCCTTCAGCGACATTGGTTCTAGCCCAAGCACTATTTGGAGACATTTCCGAAGCATATATGAATAGATTTTTATCGTTAAGCCAAACCCTGTTCTGGCGAAATACAATAATAGAATAAAAGACCAATATAACTATGCCGACCCCATAGATATAACTTTTGAATTTTGAATTTTGAATTTTGAATTTTGAAGTAAAAATTTCTATACCGATAGCGACTAGCATCATTAACCCTACTGAAGGGAAATACCACCATCTTTCAGCCATCGTGCCAGTAGTGATGAAAAAAATGTTGGACATAACCAAATACGACACAAGAAATAAGGTGATAGCAAATTTGACGTCTTTTCTTTTAGATCTGTAAAAAATATAAATCAGCGCCGCCAAAAAAGCTAACCCGGTCAAGCCGCGCCATGACAAAAAAAGATTTGATACAATCGGTATCTGATTAAAAGAATAATCAGGAGACAAATCAACCGGATAAATAGTCTTCCTCAAATATAAATACAAATGAGAAAAAGCGGTAAAAACCCTCTCCTTAATTGAGACAAAAGCCAATGGACCAATAATTGGATCAACAAAACCATAGCCGCCAAAAGCATATTTACCCAGAGCTAAATATCTAAGCAAAAAGTAAATCGGCAGGCCAGTAGCATAAGTTATACCCAACCAAAAGGTTTTTCTCAAACTTCTATATTCCATAAACAATAAAACTCCAATAACCAGAAGAAGTGATATAAAAGCATCACCCGAAAGTAAGGCCATTAAAAAACAACCGGAGCTTAACCAATATTTTCGACTTGCCCTGAGCTTGCCTGCCCCGAGCTCGTCGAAGGGGTCGAATGGGTCTAAAAGATAATATAGAGACAGTAAAGAAAAAAGACTGCCCAAAAGGTAAACCCTACCAACTATAGACATGACTACTTCGCCATGAATCGGTAGAAACAAAAACATTATGGCCGTCAAATACGCGACTCCTTGAGACGAAATTTTTCTTATCAAATAAAAAATAAAAACAATATTCAGGGCATAAAGTAAAACATTAACGATTCTAAAGCCAAGAGGATCTTCTGAAAAAAAGCTATTTAGGGCAAATGAGGTCGTAGTTAGGGGACGATAATTTCCGGCCCACTCGCCACCCGGATGCCAGGGCGAGATCCAAAGCTCAAATATGTTTTTTAGACCCTTGAGCTGGACTCCTTTTTCTATAACCGAGTGATCGTCTAAGGTGAAACCACCCCTCAAGCTAGGTCCAAACAAAACAAAGGCGACTACAATCACCGGTAAAAATATTTTGAAAAATTCTTTATATTTTTCAGAAAACATATAGCGAATATTTAAAACATATCTTTAAAAGTTTCCATCCGTCTCTAAATCTCCTAATTTTAGTCCCATCGTAGATTCTCTTCTTATAGGCCACCGGCACCTCTATTATCTTTAAGCCCAACCTCTTGGCCCCCAATATAAGAGTAAAGTCACAAAACGGATCCGGTAACTTTTCTATTAAACCACTATCTTTTATTTTTTGGAATTGAGATTTATAAATTACCTTTGTGCCACAAAGAGTGTCGGTCATATTCTGCTGAGTTATTAAGCTTAACAAGACAGCAAAAAACTTATTGCCTAGATAATTTAACGGCCTCATCGCCCCATTTTCCATAGGACAAACCAGACGAGAACCATTCACGAAGATATCAGAACTAACTGCCACCGCTTGGTAAAATTTAGGCAGATCCTCTGGCTGAACCGTCAGATCGGCATCTAAAATCATTAGGATGTCATTATTAGCAATACCAAACCCCTTCCAGATAGCATCGGCCTTACCAACTCCCTCTTGAGTCGCATATCTTATATTCATTTTATCTCTATACTCCTGGGCCACTCTTTTTATTTCATCCACGGTTTTATCCTTAGAATGGCCCTCTACAAAAATAAGCTCGTATTCACAAGGAAAAGACACGGCCGAAACTCGCTGAACAATTTTTTCTATGTATTTTTCCTCGTTCCGCGCTGGAACAACAATAGAAAGGGTAGGCATTTATTTAGGTTCTAATTTATAAATAATACCCCCCGAATCATCAGAAATATATAGAGCTCCATCGGGTCCAAATTTCAAATCAACGGGTCGGCCATAAGTCTTTCTTTTATTCTCACTTAACCAACCAGTTATAAAATCGGATATTTCTGATACTTTTCCATTTTTATCAACTTTAAATCTTACGATTTTATATCCGGTCGGTTCTGTTCTATTCCATGAACCATGATAGGCAACAAGAAGATCATTTTTCCATTGGCTCGGCCATCCACCAGTTGCTGGAATAAATGCCAGTCCCAATGGCGCCGAATGAGCCGGAAGTTCAATCACTGGCCCATCTGTTTCACTACAATCAATGGGAATATCTATTCTTTCAATTTTCTCTGGCTTAAATGTTTCGTCTTTTATTTTATTTCCATAACAAAAAGGCCAGCCAAACCGCCTTGCTCCAAATTTATGCTCCGGCCCGGCCACTTTAACTATGTTGACTTCGTCTGACGGAAGGTTATCGCCCAACTCATCTCGCCCCATCTCGGTCGCCCAAATCTCTTGAGTTTCCGGATGAAAAGTAAAGAAAACGGAATTTCTTAAACCACCGGCAAATTCACCGGTAAAAGTACCTTGTGGATCAGATTCCAAAATAGCTCCCCTTTTCCATGTATTTTCCAAACAAACATTGCAAGAAGAACCAACCGAGATATATAACTTATCGCCACTATAAAATCCTCCGATTGGAAAAGTTCCCTTCACTAAATCGCGATCGCGCCAATTTGGACCAAACATTATGGTTCTAGTAAAATGCTGACCGTCAGGCGGAAGAGTGGCAATGTTTGCTCCTATTTCTTCGGTTATTTTGCCAGCATTATCATCGTAAGCGTATCGTGCAACTTGATGAGTCTCGGCAATATAAAGATAAGTTGTTTCTCCTTCAACAAAAAACGCCAAACCGTGAGGAGATATCAGATTTTCAATTAATATAGTTTTGCTATCATACGTCCCGTTCTTGTCCTTGTCCTCGAATATCATAACCCGTCCCACCCCTGTTTCGCTTACGAGCATTCTATTTTTGGAGTCAAAAACTATAACCCGAGGATTATCTAGGCCCTTCGCCACAATTGAAATCCTAAAACCTTCGGGCACATTCAAGAACCCTAAGCCATCTTTATCATCATCTATGTCTGGCTTGGCAATAGGCAAATCTGTTGTTTCGGGTATATTATAGCCCACTAGCTCCTTGATGGATTCGATAAACTCACCACTAAAATCCGTCCAAAATGAATAGACAGCAATAACCAATATAAACAAAATAAAACCCAAAATGGCTTTTTTCATTAAGCAAAGATAGCTTAAAATTCAAAAAAATCAATAGGTTATTTATTTACGAACCCTTAATATCTCTATGCCGAAATATGACTCCGGAACTAGGGGCTTATCTCCAAAAATTTTTAAAGGAATATAGTTTTGATTTATCCATGACATAAGCTTAATACCGTAATCTTGGCCCAGAAAAGGATAACCTATCTCACGCGCACTTTTATGAAAAAGGGCTATATAATCCGGAGGGTGTTTCTGAAATGCGTTAATCATATTATCTTCACCCCAAACTTTTATCAAAGGCGGCATGAAGTTGGAATATGGGGTCGGATTTCGACGATAGGTTAAAAAATTGAACATTGCCCCTTCCGGTAAAACAGCTAGAGTTGAATCAGGTTTAGAATTTGAAATTATTTCATTATAGGCCATTTTTATAAATTCTCCGCGAATATCAGTTCGATAAGTGTTTGGCCCCGAAACAACTACACTTTGCTTATACGACAGTAAAGAGGCGGTCTTATCCAGATACACAAAACAAGCAACGGCTAAAAGAACTAGGCCAGCTGATATGATTGTATTGCCATTCATCCCCCGGCTATCTAGAACTGATGGAATCCAGCTTATTAATGCTGAAAGAAGAACAAGTGTTGCCGGTAAAGCAAGCACAAAACCGTAATGATATATATGAGCATTGAAAGCTATTTTTGCCAACATTATCAATGAAAAAACAGAAAGAGATATTACTCTTATGGCCTGTTGTGGTTCAATCCCTCTTAGAAAACGAGTAGAGAACCAAATCAAAATCACTATTAGAAAAAGTGGTAGCGGTCTTAATGCCTCAAACCAAGCCAAATTGCCCCACATCCTGAATACTACGTATAAAGCAACAAGATAGAGTATCCCGGCAACCGGAACAATAGATTTTTTCAAAAAAACTTTCCCTCTACTCCCCGTCGAAATTTGTTTAAAATTTGTAAATTTAGCCAAAATTAATGCCGGCAAAAATATCAGAATCCACCAACCGAAATATTCAAAAATCGCTTTGATATTATGGGCTAAATCTTTTGTCCCGATTAAACCCGGAGCAGTAAAGGCCCCGATTTCTTTTATGAAATGTGGACGCCAGGGGCCAAGAACACCAAGAAAAGCTTGGGCGGGAGACATGGCTAAAGACAGAAACAGAATAGCGGTAATTATCGGCAAAATTGATATCCCTATAAAAAGAGTTGTTTTGCGCAGTAAACTAAAATAATCTTTCTTGATAAAATATGTGCAAAATATCATGACCATACTCGATACAAGCGTAGCAAAGGCAGTTTCAGGCTTTGTCATAAATGCGCCACCCGCCGATAGCCCGGCTAGCATGAACCATTTAAATTGGGAGGTTTTTTGCCATTGCCACAAACACATGAGAGTGGCTAGGCCCAATATCAAACCATGAGTAGCTTCGTGAGAATACGGAGCAATAAAATTATAATTGCCGAAACTTATATATTGCCCGAAAGAAAAAAGAACGAGTATCGCCAAAATGCCCGCCCAAGCCGTAAGACAATCGGTTATTTTAAGCAACATGCTTCTTGTCATAATTATAAAAAGAGCCAGAAGTATCAGGTTGGTTATAAATAAATTTCTTA
>CAZCYM010000058.1:0-5667 GCA_964502945.1 uncultured Candidatus Saccharibacteria bacterium | reverse complement strand
GAAAGCTGCGATTCTTTCACAGGGAGCCGCTCTACCATTGAGCTACCGCGGAATATAATTGTTAAGGCAAAGATTTTAAAAACTCTTTGCCGAATCCAGACTTTAAGCGTTTTTCTTCTTTTCTAGCTTCAGGCCTAGATTCGAAAGATTTTTTATAAATTATATTCCACGGTCTCCACGGTTTAGTTGATGGGTTTTTACCTTGGTTGTGTTGTTTTAACCTTAATTCCGGATTTATTGACATGCCAACATAAATCCTATTACTAACATTATTTTTTATTGCATAAACAAAGTATTTATCCATTGTGGTGAGCCGCCCTGCCTGCCGGCAGGCAGGTCTACCATTGAGCTACCGCGGAATATTCAGTTTTTAACTTTTGTAATATAGCAAAAAAAATCATTTTAATCAACGCGGGAGGATATGGGGAGCGGTCGGGTCGCCTATAGAGTTATAGTTGACTGGACTAATATTCTGCGCAATAATTAAGTTATGGGCATACTAAAAACAAAAGGAGAAACAGAAAGCTTTTTTAAATGGAAAAGTAATGACTCGGCAGAAACCAGAGATCTTTCTCCGACTGAAATATTTGAAGTTCTTACTAAAGGACTTTCTAGTAATACGGGTGAAAAGGTCAGCTTTACTGAGGTTATCAAAACATTAAAGACCGGCCTCGCCGATATTGCTGGGTCAGAATATAAAGATTATCTGCGAATGGAAGCTGTAAGAAATAAACACGGAGACATTATCAGATTAAGAATTTATATAGCCAGTATGAATAATGTAGTAGATGAGAATTTATTTTTTAGCGCTAGAGAAACTCTGCTTAATCAAGGAGTGGATATCTCTAAGCTATACGATATAGTTAAAGATTCCGGCGTTATGGTGATTGAAAAAAACAATTAGACACCTTCGAGTGAAGTAGAAAAATAAATCTAGCTGAGCATTTTATTTTTCTTGAAAACATTTCCCTTTGTAGTCATTCTCTGTTATAATCATATGAATAGTTAATCACTAAACATATGTCAAAAAGAAGAACCGGAGTAAGCAAATATAGAAAGTCGCGATCCCCAAAAACCAAAAAGCGATTGGAGATAAAGAGGATTAGACTAGAAGCCCTGAGAAAAAAGAGACATATGTTTTAAACTCAATGACTAGAGAAGATGGTTTTCTGCCTATTTTGGTTATTATAATTATTGTTGCCATATCAGCTGCCAGCGGAGTCACTTTATATTATATAAAAGAAAAACCGGAAGCGCCTTCGGCCTACGCCCCAAGCCCCCATTCTTCGCCCAATCCTTCGGCTTCCTCCTCTGCTGAAGCTATGGGGGACAAGTCGGATGACACCATAAAGGTTACGAAGAACACGGCAAGCCAATTACCGATGCCCAGCCTTAGTCTCAAAGTTCAAGTCAAGACGTCAGATTCTAGTGAAAACCTAAACCAACAATTCGCTACTATCGAACAAGAAATTTTGGATGGCAAGGCCAAGGGATCACTATTCTCACCGACTCATTCCGACCGTATTTTAAGTGACTTGGCTAATCTTGAAAACAAGGGTTATTTGAAAAGCGAGATAGAGAAATTACGACAGATCGTCATTGAGCTAAGCCCTCACTTGAAAGACCAGGCAAAGCAATCAACGTCTCCGATACAAAGCTCTATATCCCCCGCTCCCTCCCAAACTCCAAGTTGTCTTAAAACAAATCCAACCCTTGTCGCTGACATTACTGATTTTACAAAAATTCAAAAAATTACCGCCCCTGGCACTCAGTCTTCAGAGGGGCCAAAGGGACATTCATTTATTTGGACTAACAGCCAAAAAGTCCCAGTATATGCTCCTATCGCCAGCGTTCTTGAATCTGGCGCCTACTCAAAAGATAACGAGTCTAGTCCTGCTCAGTATATTTTGTGGTTTGATATTAAGGGATACTGTGACTTTCAGTTTAAGTTTGACCACATCGACGAACCAATAGAAACCATAAGGGAAAATTTTTCTTCTACTCCCAAAGTAGCTGATAGCCGTGGCTCTCCCGTGGCAAACAGGGTAGAATTTAAAGCTGGAGATTTAATAGGATACACACAGGGCAATATCCCTTCGGGTAACTGGGATTTTGGCCTATACGATAAATCAAAGGAGGGCATGCTCGCTCAATACGGATCGACAGGCAGTCATCGTAATGCTGTTTGCTGGGTTGATTTTTACTCTTCTGCAAAACAACAGCAGTATCGTTCCCTTCTTGAAGGACCAAAACTAGTCTGCTCTTTTTAAAATGCTTTTTCTTTATTTCTCTGGTAGAATACCGGAATGATAGTAGATGATCTAACAATTAGGATTGAGGCGGGTGATGGCGGAAGAGGCATCGTCGCTTTTAATAAGAATAAAGGAGCTCTTGGCCCAACCGGGGGCCGCGGTGGAAACGGAGGAAATATTTATTTCGTAGGCATATCTGATCTGGGCGCTCTTAATTCCCTTCGCAATCAGAAAGTTTTTAAAGCTGGAGACGGAAAGAACGGCAGGCATCAACTAAATGACGGCACGGCCGGAGAAGACCTTATTATCAAGGTTCCTATTGGAACTGTAATCCACAATCTAGATACCGACGTTGATCATGAAATAATTAATATCGGCGAACAGATTCTTGCTGCTAAAGGAGGACATGGAGGAAAGGGCAATTTCTTATTCCGGGGACCCCATGCTACAAGCCCGCGAAGATTCCAAGAGGGTCTGTCGGGACAAAAATTCAATATCCGACTGGAGCTTAAGATGATAGCCGATGTCGGCATAATCGGACTACCTAACGCTGGAAAATCAAGCCTGATAAATGAGCTAACTCGGGCTGAGAGTCGAGTCGCGAACTATCCCTTCACAACCCTAGAACCTCATCTAGGTGTTTTCTATGATCTCATTTTAGCTGACATTCCCGGACTTATAGAAGGGGCCTCCGGAGGCAAAGGACTGGGCATTAAGTTCCTTCGCCACATAGAAAGAACGCGCATCCTATTTCACCTTGTTTCGACTGAATCTAAAAGTCCGGTAAAGGATTATAAAACCGTAAGAAAGGAACTTAGTAAATACAACAAAGCAATGCTCAAAAAAAATGAGTACCTCTTTTTGAGTAAAACGGATATGACAGATGCCAAAAATGTAAAAAAGAAATTGGTAAAACTAAAGAAGTTGAATAAAAATATCATGCCCCTGTCTATACACGACTTTGATTCAATCCAAGCAGTTAAAAAGATACTCCAGAAAATACAAAAGCAGAAATTAGTTATTAAGAAATAAAAACACCTTCCGGTGTTTTTATTTCTGCTATATCCGGCGCCACCTACGAGGCCCTCGGCGCATATGCTGATTACGGCCAAAACTGCGGACAGATCTGCCATCGGGCAAAAATATCGCATCGCCATGAGGAGTTACGGGAATCTGTTTACGAATAAGCCGTTCGATATCCCTGATATCCCGCTGTTGATCGGGCATAGCAAACGAGACCGCTCTTCCAACTACCCCGGCTCGGCCAGTACGGCCTATGCGGTGAACATAGTCCTGGCTATTATCAGGCAAGTCATAGTTTATAACTAGCTCAATTCCTTGAACATCAATTCCTCGAGCCGCAATATCGGTAGCTACCAAAATACGATATCGGCCAGATTTAAAACCCGTTAGAGCTTCCTTTCGCTGGCCAAGCGAGCGATTGGAGTGTATCTCGGCAACCTTATGCCCGATGTGTCTTATGGCCTCACAAATCTTGCGGGCACCGTGCTTTGTTCGTGAAAAAATAAGTACCGTCCCCTTGCACTCATTAAGAAGATCTTCCAAAAGTTTGAATTTTAACTCCTTTTTTACTAAAAATATTTCCTGATCAACCAGCTCAGTTGGAGTTCCAGCGGGAGCAACCTCAACTCGAACCGGCGAAGCCATATATGTTGAAGCGAGGTGGACTATTTCGGAAGGCATTGTAGCTGAAAAAAGCATAGTTTGGCGTTTAGCCGGAATAAGGTCGAATATTTTTCTTATCTGGGGAGCAAAACCGATATCCAACATCCTGTCAGCTTCATCTAAAACGACTATCCGTACCGAATTCAATATCAAATTTTTAGTTTCAATATGATCAAGCAACCTGCCGGGAGTGGCGATTATAATATTAGGGCGACGACGCAAAGCCATTATTTGCATTCGCATATTCTCCCCTCCTATCAAAACAGCTGTTACAAGTCCCAGAGAACGACCTATTTTCTGAAGCATTTCTTCGGCTTGAATCGCTAATTCTCGAGTTGGTAGAACTATTAAGCCAATGCCTTCAGAGCCCCGAAGGCGCTGTAAAAGTGGTAACCCAAAAGCCAGAGTTTTTCCGGTACCAGTTTGAGCAATGCCGACTATATCCTTACCCTCCATTGCCGGCCCAATGGCCTGACGCTGAATAGGAGTCGGAATCGTAAAATTGTGACGCTCTAGAATCTTTAAAAATTCAGGAGCAATGCCAAGGCCATTAAAGCCCTGATTGGATGTTTGTTCTGTCATTAATTTATGACCCGATTTCCTTAGGGGTCACTAGTGAGTATTAATGACACTGATAGGGTTCGAGCCTGCCTGCCGGTAGGCAGGTCGAGACTCTATATAATTAGAGTCTTTATCTATGTGTTTAACTATACTCTATAACGATAATAAAGTCAACCCTCGTTTTCGTTCTTTGCACTTTTTATCAACATTGCGAATAGTCATATTGTTGCTAGAATGGCTGAGGTACTTTTACGTGGTGAACGGGGCAATCAATGTCTAAACAGGTTCTATCTTTTATGGTTTGGATAGAGGTCGTATGCGGGTGCATGTGGTCCGGAAAATCAGAAGAAATAGCCAGACGCCTCAAACGAGCAAAATTTGCCAGAAAAATAATACTTGTCGCCTTACCGGTCATAGATGATCGAGAAGAAAGAAACCTTGGCCAGATTTTAAGAAATCCCCTCTGGTTGGGCAATTATAAAAACCTTCATATAAAAAAAGTTGAGTCGTTTGATCAACTTAAAGAACTAATATCCGACATAGATCCGGACATACTGGTAATGGACGAAACACATATGTTTGGCTTATGGCCAGTTGACTTCATCAACGAACTGAGATTTTTAGAAAAATACCAGAAGCAAAACTTACGTGTAATAGTTTCGGGACTTGATATGGACTTTCAAGGTAAACCATTTGAGACAATGTCTCTCATTATGGGCATGGCCCATGATGTAAGAAAACTATCAGATGCAATTTGTAAAAAATGTGAAGAAAGAACGGCCGTCATGACTTATAAGAAACCGAAAAATAACATAGTAAATCCTGAACGTATCCAAGTCGGTGGAAAGAAATATTACGAACCGCGATGCTGGGAATGTTATATATCAGGAGAAAATTAATCCCGCATATAACCATAATACGGTTATATGCGGGATTTTTATTCTTCCTCTACTAATCCCTCCTCCAAAGACGAAAAGCAGAAACCGCTAAATAACCGGCCGCCGCTACAGCAAGCCAGCTAACCCAGATAGGCAACACCAATCCGCCTATCATCGCCTCCCATCCTATAATAACCCTAAAAAGATGGAGGACGGTTATTATAGAAAATATAGTTCCCACAACCAATAAAAAAGTTTGGTGATTCATGTTTTTATGATACCATAAATTT